>JABFWM010000224.1 GCA_013362195.1 Acidobacteriota bacterium | reverse complement strand
AGCGCCCTGCGAGTGGCGCCGAGGGCGCTCCGCCGCGCGCCGAGGGGCGATCGCGCCCGTCCGGTGGACCGTCGTCCGGCCAGGACGTCCCGCGACGCGGCGGCGGCCGCGGAGGCGCGTAGAATCGAGCACTGAATGGCCCGCTATGTCGTCCGGCTCGCGAGGAACGCGGGCATCGTCATCCTCTTCCTGATTGCAGCGACGCTCGGCACGGTGACGGGCGTCGTCTTCGCCTTCGCGGGTGACCTGCCCCGCATCTCGGCGCTGGACGATTACTCGCCGAGCACGATCACCCGCGTCTACGGCGCGCGCGGCGACGTTGTCGGCGAGTTCGCGATTCAGCGGCGCGTGATCATCAAGTACGAGGACATCGCTCCGAATCTGCGGAACGCGATCCTCGCCGCGGAGGACGACAGCTTCTTCCGCCACTTCGGCCTGAGCATTCCGCACATCGTCGTGGCGGCGATCAAGGACCTCGTCGAGTTCCGCAAGGCCGCCGGCGCCAGCACGCTGACGCAGCAGCTCACGCGCAAGCTGTTCCTGAAGGACGACAAGGCGTGGTCGCGCAAGGTGAAGGAGGCGATCCTCACCATCCAGATCGAGAAGCGCTACACGAAGGAAGAGATCTTCACGCTCTACTGCAACCAGATGTACTTCGGGCACGGCGCCTACGGGGTCGAAGCGGCGTCGCGCCTGTACTTTGCGAAATCGGCGAAGGACCTCAGCCTCGAGGAAGCGGCGCTCATCGCCGGCATCCTGCAGGGCAACGTTCGCCAGAGCCCCTACGTCAACATGGACGCGGCGCTGCGGCGGCGCAACTACACGCTCGACCGGATGGCGGAGGTCGGGTTCATCACGGCGCAGCAGGCCGCCGACGCGAAGAAGAAGCCGATTGTCACGCGCGGCGATCCATCGATGCAGTCGGCGACGGCGGCGCCCTATTTCCTCGAGGAGGTCCGGAAGGAGCTCGAAGGGCGCTACGGTGCGAAGCAGCTGTACGAAAACGGACTGACCATTCAGACGGCGCTCGACCTGCGGCTGCAGGAGGTCGCCAACCGCGCGCTCGACCGCGGCCTGCGGCGCATCGACCACATGCACGGCTTCCGCAAACCCCGACGCAACGTCCTCGACGAAGCGCATTCAATCGAGGGCTTCAAGCAGGCGCGCTGGGACCGCCCGTTCTCCGTGGACGATGTGGTGCCGGCAGTCGTGACGGAGGCCGGACCGGCCGGCATCACGCTGCGCGCCGGCGAGTATCGCGTCACGATCGACAAGAAGGGGTTCGCCTGGACGCGGAAAACGCCGCCGCAACTGGTGCGGCGCGGCGACCTGGTCGAAGCCCGGCTCTTGACGATCGATGCGGCGGCGCACACCGCCACCGCGTCGCTCGATCAGCCGCCCGCGGTCGAAGGCGCCGTGCTCGCGCTCGACAACCGCACCGGGCAGGTCACGGTGATGACCGGCGGCTTCAGCTTCGATCGCAGCAAGTTCAACCGCGCGACGCAGGCGTTCCGGCAGGTCGGGTCGGCGTTCAAGCCGTTCGTCTACACGACCGCGATCGATCGCGGCTACACGCCCGCGACGATCCTGCAGGACGTGCCGGTGAGCTTTCCGGGCGGCGCAGGACAGCCGGTGTACTCACCGCAGAACTACGACCACAAGTTCGAGGGGCCGATCACGCTCAGGCGCGCGCTCGAGGACTCGCGCAACGTGCCCGCCGTGCGCGTCATGGATCAACTCGGTCCCAAGCAGGTGATCGCGTATACGCGGCGGTTCGGCCTCACGTCGCCGTTGCCGCCGTATCTCGCGGTCGCGCTCGGCGCCGCGGAGGCCACGCTGCTGGAAATGACGAGCGCGTATTCCGTGTTCCCGAACCAGGGCGTGCGGATGATGCCCTACTCGGTGCTCAAGGTCACGGATCGCGAAGGCAACGTGCTCGAGGAGAACCGCCCGGAACCCAAGGACGCGATTCGCGCCGACACCGCATTCGTGATGACCAACCTGCTGCGCGGCGTCGTGCTGCGCGGCACGGCCGCCAAGGCGGCCGCCCTCAACTGGCCGATTGGCGGCAAGACGGGCACGACCGACGACTTCTCCGACGCGTGGTTCATCGGGTTCGACCCCGACGTCACGCTCGGCGTGTGGGTCGGCTACGACCAGCGGAAGCCGCTCGGCCCGGGCATGAGCGGCGCGGAAGCGGCGCTCCCGATCTGGATCGAGATCATGAAAGCGTGGATTGGAGACCGCAAGGAGGCGCCGTCCTTCCAGGCCCCGGGCAACATCGTGTTCGTTTCCGTTGACAAGGGCACCGGCACCGCGACGGAGGCGGCGACGCCGGGGTCGATCAACGAGGCCTTCATCGCCGGCACGCAGCCGGGATCGATCCGCCAGTAATGCTGCGGCGGGTCTGACGGCGCGCCTTAGACCTCTTCGTCCGCCGTCGCGTCCGACAGCGCCCCCGCCGCTTTCTTCATCAGATAGGTCTTGATGAAGAGATCGATGTCGCCGTCGAGCACGCGGTTGACGTCTCCCACCTGCTCCTTCGTGCGGTGGTCCTTGACCATCTGGTAGGGATGCAGCACGTAGCTGCGAATCTGGCTGCCGAAGGCGATGTCGCGCTTCTCGCCGCCGAGCTTTTCGAGCGCCGCCTGCTGCTCCTTCATCTTCAGGTCGAACAGCCGCGCCCTCAGCACCTTCATCGCTTGCGCGCGGTTCTTGTGCTGCGACCGCTCGTTCTGACACGACACGACGATCCCGGTGGGAAGATGGGTGAGGCGGACCGCGGAGTCCGTGACGTTCACGTGCTGGCCGCCGGCGCCGCTCGACCGGTACGTGTCGACGCGGAGATCCTTTTCCTCGATGTCGATCTCGACGTCTTCGGGCAGTTCCGGCCAGACGTAGAGGGACGCGAACGACGTGTGCCGGCGCGCCGCCTGGTCGAAGGGCGAGATGCGCACCAGCCGGTGGACACCCGCCTCCGCGAGCAGCAGCCCATATGCGTAGTCGCCGTAGACCTCGAAGGTGGCGCTCTTGATGCCCGCCTCGACGCCCGGCTGCACGTCCATCACTTCGCGCTTGAAGCCGCGCCGCTCGGTCCACCGCAGGTACATGCGAAGGAGCATCTCGGCCCAGTCCTGCGATTCGGTGCCGCCGGCCCCAGGGTGGATCGTCACGATCGCGTTCTTCCGATCGTGCTCGCCGCCGAGCATCTTCTTGGTCTCGCCCGCCTCCACTTCTTCGGCGAGCTCATCGAGGCCCCGCGCGAGATCGTCGGCGACCGGCTCCCCTGCCTGCGCCCACTCGACGAGCACCGCGAGATCGTCGCCGCGCCGGCGCAGCGAGTCGATGAGGCGCTGGTCGTCTTCGAGACGCCGCCGGCGCTGCATCATTTTCTGCGCGGCGGCCTGGTCCTTCCAGAAGTCCGGGTCGGCGACGCGCTGTTCGATTTTCGCGAGTTCTTCGGCAGGTCGTGCGGCGTCAAAGATAGCTCCGCAGGTCGGATGCGCGCTTGGCAAGATCCTGGTACCGGCGGAGCTGCTCGTCTAACTGAATCGTAGGCATGCAGAAGGCTCAGGGCTTCGGGCTCATAGCTCACGGTCGGCTCACGGCCTGGCCGCTTCTGGCATTGTAGCGTGCCCGCCGCGTGGTCAGCAGCGCGGCGATCGTCAGGGCAACCGACAGCCAGCCGACCAGGTCGCCGATGCGGCTGTAAACCGTGCGGGCAGTGATGAAGCGCAGCTCGTCGACCATGACGGCGCTTTGAAACAGGGTCGACTTCTGGAGCACGCGGCCGTAGGGATCGACGAACCCGCTGACCCCGGTGTTGGCCGCGCGCGCGAGGTACCGCCCTTCCTCGATCGCGCGCATCGACGCCTGTTCCCAGTGCTGATAGGCCGCCGAGGACCAGCCATACCACGCGTCGTTGGTGATCGTCGTCAGCAGCTGGCTGCCCTCGACGACGAAGGCTCGCATCAGGCTCGAATAGATCACTTCGTAGCAGATCGCCGTGCTCGCCATGTGTCCGGCAACGGGCAGGAGCACGGGATCGGTGCCCGGCGAGAAATCGGAGACCGCCTCGACGAGCGGACCGACGAAGAACAGCAGCCGCTTGAGCGGGACGTACTCGCCGAACGGGACGAGATGAATCTTCCGGTAGATCGCGCCGGTGCTGCCGTCGGGACGGACGAGAAATGCGGCGTTGTAATAGCGGGCTTCCGGCGGCTTCGCCGCGGCGACCGGGCGCACCGGCTCGAGCTGATCGCTGCCGAGCAGGATTGTCACGTGCCCTTCGCGGGCGAGGCGGCGCACCGCGTCGCCGCGGACGATGTCCTGCTCGTAATAGTACGGCGTCGACGACTCCGGCCACAGGACGAACTCGGCGCCGCGTCCGATCGCCTCGCGCGTCATGTCGATGTAGCGCTGGGCGATGGCATCGATCAGCGCGCGATCGCCGCGATACGCCTCGTCCTTCTGGTCCTGCAGCACGTTGCCCTGCAGGACCGCGACGCGCACCGGCGTCCCCGTCGACGTGAGGGCGCCGGCGCGGACGCGCAGCATGCCCCACGTCGCGCAGCCGAGGACCAGGATCGCAGTCGCCGCCGCCACGTGCCAGCGGCGGCGGCGGTGTTCGAGCGCACCGTAAGCGGCGGCGGCGCTGACCATCGCCACCAGTGCCGACACTCCGTAGACGCCGACGACGCTGGCGACCTGCGCGACCGGCAGCACCGTCACCTGGCTGTAGCCGAGGAGCTCCCAGGGAAAGCCGTCCCAGAGATAGGTGCGCCCCATTTCGGTCGCGACCCACGTGAACGGCGCGAGCAGGATCGCGGTGGTCCCGAGCGAGCGAACGAGCCGTGCCTGAATCCAGGCGAAGCATGCCGGGAACAGCGACAGATAGGCGACGAGGATCGCCGCCGCGAGCGCCGCCAGCGGCGTGGCGAGCCCGCCGAACGTGGTCATCGTCTCGACCAGCCAATACAGCGTCCCCGCAAAGTAGACCGCGCCGGCGAGGAGCCCCAGACCAAACGGGGTCTGACCCCACATTGCCAGCGGCGGAACGCGCAGGAAACGACGCTTTGCGACTCTATTGTCGAGAAATTGCGGGGTCTGACCCCGAACGTGCGAGGTCTGACCCCGAAACTGCGGGGTCTGACCCCGCGCCGACACGGCCACCAGCAGCGGCGCGAGCGCGATCCACGCAAACGCCGGGTGGCCGAACTTCGGGAAACTGAGCGCGAGCAGCGCGCCCGACAGGAGGGCTAGCGTTGGACCCAGGGCTTGAACTGCTCTTCCTTCTCGAGCCGCCGCGCGACCTGATCCGCTTCATGTCGATCGTTGTAGCGGCCGACCTGCACGCGGTAGATCGCGGGCGCGCCCGCCTTCGGTTCGAGCACGAAGGCGGGATATCCCTTGCCGCTCAGGCGCTGGGCGATTGCTGACGCGGCGCCGCGATCTGTCAAGGCGTGCACCTGCACGACCCAGACGCCCGGACGCCCGGTTGCCGTCGTGGTTGCCGTGCGCGTCGCCGCCGGTGCCGGAGCAGGCGCCAGGGCGGTGACCGGCGGATGCTTCGCGGGCGCGTTCGCGACCGGCGCCGCGGCCGGCGGCGTCAGCTCGCTGCGCGGCTTCAACTCCTCTTTCGGCGCGGCATCCGACTGCAGCCGCTTCGCGTAGCTCAAGTCGTCTTCCGCATCCGGCGCGGGCGGAGGCGGCTCCGCCGCGACCGGCGCGGACGGCGTCGCCGTCAGCGGCGCC
>JABFWM010000452.1 GCA_013362195.1 Acidobacteriota bacterium | reverse complement strand
GGGCCGCGAGTCCCGCGTCGCGGTACGCGCGCCGGACCACGTCGAGATCGGCCTCTCCCGTCTGGTGCGTGATCTCGAGGCCGCCGGCGGCAGCCAGCCGCGGCGCCGCCGCCACCATGGCCATGTTGATCGCGTGCGCTCCCTGGGACCCGCCAAAAATCAACAGCCTGCGGCGCGGGCGCGGCGGACGGTCGCCTGCGGTCTCAATGCCAAGGAACTCGGGACGAACCGGGTTGCCTGCGACAAATCCCCTCCTCCCGAAGAACGCTGCCGTCGGTTCGAACGTCACCGCTGCCGCCGTCACCACCCGCGCCAGGATCCGGTTCGTCAGGCCCGGCGCCGCGTTCTGCTCCAGCAGCAGCGTCGGGATCCGGCGCGCCGCGGCCGCGAGCATCACCGGGCCCGAGCTGTAGCCGCCGACGCCAATGACGAGGTGCGGTTTCCGCCGGCCGAGAATCCGCCACGCATCCACCCCGCTCATCGGCAGCAGCGCGAGGCCGCGGACGAGGGCGGCGGCCGACTTCCCCTTCAGCCCCGCGCTCCGGAGCAGATCCAGCTCGAAGCCTTCGCGCGGCACCACGCGCCCCTCGATCCCCTTCGCCGTCCCCGCGAACGTCACGATCGCATCCGGCTTCCTCGTCACGAGTTCGCGCGCGACGGCAATGCCCGGGTAAAGGTGGCCGCCGGTACCGCCGCCCGCGATCACCACGCGGAGTGCGCTCATGCATCCGCCGTCCTCGCTTCAATCGCGGTCGTGACCCCATGGGTCGCCGACGCGTGCTGCGACACGTTCAGGAGTATGCCCATACCAATCATGCTGATGAGCAGCGACGAACCGCCGAAGCTGACGAACGGCAGCGGGATGCCTTTCGTCGGCAGCAGGCCGAGGACGACGCTCATGTTGAAGAAGGCCTGGAACGCCACCATCGCGGTGAGGCCCAGCGCGAGGAATGCGCCGAACCGATCCGGCGCCCGCATCGCCGTCCGCAGCCCCCGCCACGTGATCACGCAGAAACAGGCCAGCACGATCGATGCGCCGAGCAGGCCGAGCTCCTCGCCGATCACGGCGTAGATGAAATCGGTTTCCGGATACGGGAGGTAAAACAGTTTCTGCACGCCGGCCATCAGGCCGCGCCCGAACACGCCGCCGGTGCCGACCGCGATCAGCGATTGAATGACCTGGAACCCGTCGCCGAGCGGGTCCTCCCACGGGTTGAGGAACGCCGTCAACCGGCGCCGCCGGTAATCGGCGCTGACCAGCACGATGTACGCCGCCGGCAGCGAGAGCAGCACCAGTCCCGCGATGTAGCGGTAGTTGATCCCGGCGGCGAACACCATCGCGGAGGCGATCACGAGAATCGACAAGGCCGTGCCGAGATCCGGCTGCAGCAGAATCAACCCGACGACCCCGCCGACGACGATGGCGATTGGCAGCAGCGAGTACGTCAACTCGTCGATGCGCTCCATGCGCCGCTCGAGGACGGCGGCGACGAAGAAGATGACGGCGAGCTTGGCGAGCTCCGACGGCTGCAGGCCGACGCCGGCGACACCGAACCAGCGTCGCGCGCCGTTGATCCGCGGACCGAACAGCACGGCAACGAGCGCCAGCGCCACGATCCCCAGCGCGCTCCAGATCACGATCGGCTGCCGGTAGTGCCGGTAGTCGATGCGCATCACGATCGGCATGATCGCGAGCCCGACCAGCACCCACGTCCCCTGCTTGAACAGGAACAGCGTGGGCTGCTGGTACCGCTCCATCGCAATCACCGCCGACGCGCTGTAGACCATCACGACGCTCGCGCAGACGAGCAGCAGCATCGCCGTGAAGAGCAGCTTGTCGGACTTGAGTTTCCGCGCCATACTTCGCGATCCGGTGACCTAAAGGTTCAGCCGGGCTGAACCGAGAACATGTCTGGCTTCAGGCGTGGGCCTCGCCCAGGGTGAACCCTGAGCCCGAAGCCCGGGCCTCGAGCAGTCAGCAGTCATCAGCCGGTCGCGGGGGAAGACACCGACCTCGCAGACCGGGGTAGTCTGCGTTCCCAGCGGCCAGCTCTTCGCCGCCTCGACCGGACTGATGACTGCTCACTGCTGGCGGGGCTCAGCACGCGCGCATGCGGGTCTCACGACCCGGCCGACGCGGATGGCTCCCGCCTGCCGCCCCTCGCCCCTCGTCTACTGCTCGCGCATGCCCGTCCATTCGTCGGCGAGGCGCGTGACTTCCTGCTTGAACACGCGGCCACGCTCCGCATAGTCGCGGAACATGTCGAAGCTCGCGCACGCCGGTGCGAGCACGACCGTGTCTCCCGGCGCCGCGGACGCGAACGCCGTCCGCACCGCCGCCGACATGTCGGGCGCGTCGACCACGCGGACGCTCTCACCAAGCGCCTCGTGAACGAGCGGGGCCGCCTCGCCGATTGCCACGACGACGCCGTGGCGTGCGACCAGCGCGTCGCGCAGGTCCGCAAAGTTCCCGCCCTTGAACCGTCCGCCGAGGATCACGACCAGGCCGTCCTCGAAGCTCTGGATGGCGCGCAGCGCGGCATCCACGTTCGTGGCCTTGGAATCGTTCACGAAGCGCACGCCCGCGATCTCTCCCAGCGGCTCGAGTGCGTGCTCCAGTCCCTTGAACGTCTCGACGGCGCGCGTCATGGCGGCGGCGTCGACGCCGGCGATGGAGGCCACCGCCGCCGCCGCGAGCACGTCGGCGAGCAGGTGACGGCCCAGCAGCTTGACCGCCGACAACGGCACCAGCACCTCGTCCTGGTTGCGCGATCGCCGAACGATGGCGTCGCCGGCGATCACGAACCCCTCGTCCAGCGCCTCGCGCAACGCGAAGTGCACGCGCCGCGCCCGCATTTCCCGCGCCAGGGCCAGCGACGGCTCGTCGTCGGCGTTCAGCACCGCCCAGTCCGATGGATCCTGGTTCGCGAAGATGCGCGCTTTCGCGGCCGCGTATTCGGCGACGTCGGCGTGGCGATCGAGATGATCCGGCGAAAAATTGAGCAGCACCGCGATCCATGGATGAAACGTCTCGGTGCTCTCCAGTTGGAAGCTGCTCGCCTCGACGACGTGAATGGTGTCTTCCGTCGAGTCGTCCACCTGCGCGCTGAGCGCGAGGCCGATGTTGCCGCCGACCAGCACCCGGTGGCCGCCGGCTTCCAGCATCCGCCCCGCCAACGTCGTCGTCGTCGACTTGCCTTTGGTGCCGGTGATCGCCACGATGCGGCCGCGCAGCCAGCGTGACGCGAGCTCCAGCTCCCCCATCACCGGCACGCCGGCGCGGCGCGCGTGCTCGATGGCCGGCTGGTTCGACGGCACGCCCGGACTCAGCACGATCAGATCGGCGGCGGCAAACGTCTCGCGCGCGTGCCGGCCGAGCTGCAGCTGCACGCCCGCCTGCAGCAGCCGCGCATCGTCGGGAATCCGGTCGCGCAGATCGCTCAGGACGACGCTCGCGCCGCGGCGGACGAGGAGCTCCGCGGCCGCCACGCCGCTGCGCGCCGCGCCCACGACGACGACGCGCTGACCGGTCACGGAGAAGGCAGGGCGCGGGTTCATCGCAGCTTGAGCGTGGTCAGGCTGAAGAGCGCGAAGATGATCGCGATGATGACGAACCGCGCGATGACCTTCGGCTCGCTCCAGCCGACCAGTTCGAAGTGATGGTGAATCGGCGCCATTCGAAAGACGCGCTGCCCCGTCAGCTTGAACGACGTGACCTGAATGACGACCGACAGCGCTTCGAGCACGAACACGCCCCCGACGAGGACGAGGACGAATTCCTGTTTGATGAGGAGGGCGATGGTGCCGAGCGCGCCACCGAGCGCGAGCGAGCCCACATCGCCCATGAAGATGTCGGCGGGGTAAGAGTTGTACCAGAGGAAGCCGAGGCTCGCGCCGACCAGCGAGCCGCAGAAGATGGTGAGCTCGCCCGTCAACGGCGAGAACCGCGGGAGTTGGAGATATTCGGCGAACACGCGATGGCCGCTGACGTAGGTGAGTGCCGTCAGCGCGGCGGCGGCGACCGCGAACACGCTGATCGCGAGGCCGTCGAGGCCGTCGGTGAGGTTCACGGCGTTGGTCCAGCTGACGAGGACGAGCACGGCGAAGAGCACGTAGAACGGACCGAGCTCGGGGATCACGCGCTTGAAGAACGGGAACACCAGCCGGGTGTTGTACAGGTCGGCGCGCGCGAGCGCCAGCAGCGCGACCCCGACACCGACCGAGATCACGATCTGCCACGCCATCTTGTAGCGGGGGCGCAGCCCGTGATGCGAGCGGCGGACGATCTTGAGGTAATCGTCGAGAAAGCCGACGAAGCCGAATCCGGCCGTCGCTATCACCGCGATCCAGATGTAGGCGTTGCGCAGGTCCGCCCACAACAGCGTCGGGACGAGCGACGCCGACATGATCAACAAGCCGCCCATCGTCGGCGTGCCCGCCTTGGCGCGGTGCGTCTGCGGGCCTTCCTGGCGAATCACCTGCCCGATCTGAAACTCGCGCAGGCGGCGAATCAGCACCGGCCCGAGAATCAGGCTCAGCACGAGGGCCGTCACACTGGCGCCGGCGGTCCTGAACGTGATGTAGCGGAAGACGTTCAGCACCGGAATGGCGTCGTGCAGCGGATAGAGAAGGTGGAACAGCATCAGGCGAACTCCACCTTCAGCCGTTCGACCACCACGTCGGTGCGAACGCCGCGCGAGCCCTTGACCAGCACGAGATCGCCGGGCCGAACGCGCTGCACGGCGAGGTCGGCGGCTTCGATGGTGTTCGTGACGTGTGCGACGTGATCGGCAGCCAGGCCGGCGCCGACGGCCGCCTCCGCGAGCTGACGGGCGGCATCGCCGCCGACCGCGATCAGAAAGTCGAGACCGGCCTCGGCCGCCGCGCGGCCGCTTTCACGGTGCAGCCGCGGCGCGTGCGCGCCGAGCTCGAGCATCTCCCCGAGGATCGCGATCTTCCGCGCGCTGCCGGTCGCCATCGCGACCGTCGCGAGCGACTGCTTCAACGCCGCCGGACTGGAGTTGTACGAATCGTCGATGAGCGTGATGCCGCCGGGCAGGCGCAGCAGTTCACTCCGATGCGGAGCAGGCCGCATCGCGGCGGCGCGCTCGGCAATCGCGTCGAGCGCCACGCCGAATTCGGACGCGACCGCGGTCGCCGCCAGCACGTTCAAGAGGTTGCCCGAGCCGAGCAGCGGCGTCTTCACGCGCACGCGCCCGCGCGGCGTCGTCACCGTCGCTTCGGTGCCTTCCAGCCCGCGGTGGTCGACGTCGGTGGCGCGAACGTCGGCACGGTCCGACACGCCAAACGTGATCGTCCGTCCTTCGAAGCGCGCCGCGTGCGACATGACGCGCGGATCGTCGGCATTGGCGACGAGCAGGTCGCCGGGGCGCGCCCGTTCGAGAATCTCTCCCTTCGCGCCGGCAATCGCCTCGGCCGACGCGAAGAACCCGAGGTGCGCGTCGCCGACGTTCGTCCAGACGCGCACGTCGGGCTCGGCGATGCCGACCAGCGTGCTGATCTCTCCGGGATGATTCATGCCGAGCTCGACCACCGCGACGTCCGGCCTGTGGCGCAGCTCGAGCAGCGAGAGCGGCAGGCCGATGTGATTGTTCAAATTCCCCTGGTTGCGAAACACGCTGTACTTCGCGGCGAGAAACTCCGCCGTCAGTTCTTTCGTCGTCGTCTTGCCCGCGCTGCCGGTGATCGCCACCACTTTTGCGGCGGATCGCCGGCGCACCTCGCGGGCGATGTCCT
>JABFWM010000355.1 GCA_013362195.1 Acidobacteriota bacterium | reverse complement strand
CGAGCATCCGTGTCTTCGAGCGCGTTGGCGGACCGTATCCTCCGCCGCCGTTCGCGTGTGTGGTGCGGTCCATCATGTCGGTCACGCGGTCGCGCAGGTGTTCGAGATGCCGAGGCCGAATCCATCCCGTTCGCGCCGCGCGTCCGCCGATCCCGGCCGGCACATGATACGCCGCTCTGCCGCGCGGCTGTGGCACGCGGGTGCTCTCCGATGGCCTAGGCGGTGATCCCTGAGCCCTGCGCGTGCGCTCCTTCGTCCTTCTTCCATTCGCGATAGCCCTGCACGCACAGGCCGAGGAACACCGCGTACAGCCCGCAGGTCCAATACAGGTCCTTGATCGCGTAGACGCCGATGTAGACGATGTCAGCGATGATCCAGAGCGTCCAGTTCTCGAGGAACTTCTTCGTCATCAGAAACTGCGCAAACACGCTCAGCATCGTCGTGAACGCGTCTGGATAGGGCAGCGCGGCGTCGGTGTAGCGGTGCATGGCCGTGCCGATGAGTGCGGTGCCGCCAAGCACGCCGGCGATCGTCCCGGTCCGCCCGCGGCGGGCCAGGCGGCGGATCGCGGAGAGCGACTTCGCGTGCGCGACCGGCCCGCGGGTCCACTGATACCAGCCGTAGAACTGCATGACGAGAAAGAAGACGTTCAGCAGCGTGTCGGAATAGAGCTTTGCCTCGAAGAAGATGTAGATGTAGAGCGACACCATCACGGCGCCGATTGGCCAGCACCAGATGTTCTGACGGACCGTCAGGTAGACGTTCGCGAGGCCGCAGGCGACGGCGATGAACTCGAGCATCAGCGCGCGGGCGCGGACCGCGGGGCGGGGAGGTGGACGGGGCCGACGTCGGGATCGAGTCCCGGCGCGCCCCCCCGCAGAATCGCGAGAAGCGCGGTCAAGGCGTGTCGCCGCACGGAGGCATTGTATGCCGTGGTGCCGAGGTGGGCAGAACGGTGACAGTCACAGTTAATCCCATTTTCGCGACGAACTGTGAGTGTCCCGGTTCCGGTGGCCCGCCGCGGGCACGCTAAGAACGGGGACAGTCACAGTTAATCCCATTTTCGCGATTAACTGTGACTGTCCCCGTTCCGGTGCGCCGTAGATGCGCGTCGCGCGCGGCCCGCCTTCATCGCGTCGTGGATCTGCGCGAGGGGCGTTTCTTCGACGCGGACGGGCACTGCCGCGGACGAAGGATGCTGCGGAACTGCGAGCACGATTGTGGCGGCAAGGACGCGCCGCAATCATCCTCGCCAGTGATGCTCGCGACGCTCCGCGTACCACGAATGCTGCAATAATAGGGGCATCACTCTCGAAGACGTCCTCGCACGGTACTGGGGCTACACCGCGTTTCGCCCGCTGCAGCGCGACGCGATGGACGCGATTCTCACGCGCCGCGACTCGCTCGTCGTGCTGCCGACCGGCGGCGGCAAGTCGCTCTGCTTTCAGGCGCCCGCGCTCGTGGCCGGCGGCCTCGGGCTCGTCGTCTCGCCGCTCATCTCGCTGATGAAGGACCAGGTCGACACCCTGACCGGCAACGGGATTGCCGCCGCGTGCTACAACAGCGCGCTCTCCGCCGACGAGAAGGCAGCGACCGCCGCCGGCATTCGCGAGGGACGCTTCGCCCTGGTTTACGTCTCGCCCGAGCGGCTCGCCGGCGACGCGGGGGAGAGCTTCCTGTCGCTGTTCCGCGGCCCGCTGTCCTTCATCGCGGTCGACGAAGCGCACTGCATCAGTCAATGGGGACACGACTTCCGTCCGGAGTACCGCCAGCTGGGGACGGTGCGGGCGCGCTTCCCGAACGTGAGCCTGCACGCGTTCACCGCCACCGCGACGGCGCGCGTCCGCCGCGACATCGTCGCGCAGCTCGCGCTGAACGATCCGCTCGAACTGGTCGGATCGTTCGATCGACCCAATCTTGTCTATCGCGTGCTGCCGCGCGCGAGCCTCAAGCGCCAGCTCCAGGACATCCTCTCGCGTCATCGCGGCCAGGCGGGGATCGTCTACTGCCCGTCGCGCCGCGAGGTGGATGCGCTGGCGGCGTGGCTGCGCGAGCAAGGCGTGCGCGCGCGGCCCTACCACGCCGGGCTCGACGATGCGGACCGGCATCGCCACCAGGATGCCTTCCTGAACGAAGAGGCGGACGTCGTGGTCGCGACGGTGGCGTTCGGGATGGGCATCGATCGATCGGACGTGCGCTTCGTCGTGCACGCGGGCGCGCCGCAGTCGGTCGAGCACTACCAGCAGGAATCCGGACGCGCCGGACGCGACGGGCTCGAAGCCGAGTGCGTGCTGATCTATTCGGGCGCCGACTTTCTCAAGTGGCGCATGCTGCTCGACCGGAACGGCGAGCTGAGCGACGCGCGGCGCGCGCTGCTGCGCGACATGGAGCGGTACGCCGCCGGCGTCGGCTGCCGTCACCGCCATCTCGTGCGCTACTTCGGCGAGGCGTATGCGAAGCGCGACTGCGGCGCGTGCGACTACTGCCTCGGCGAGCTCGAGTCGGTCGCCGACGCGACGGTCGTTGCCCGCAAGATCCTGTCGTGCGTGGCGCGAGTCGGCCAGCGCTTCGGCGCGGCGCACGTGGCGAACGTCCTCTGCGGCAGCGAGAGCGAACAGGTCGCCGGGCGCGGACACGATCGGCTGTCGACGTTTGGATTGCTGAAGGACGCGCCGGTCGCGGAAGTACGCGGCTACATCGAACAGCTCGCGGCCACCGGCCTGCTGCGGCAGACCGACGAGCCGTATCCGGTGCTGGCGCTCACCGATGAGGGGATCGCGCTGCTGAAGGACGCGGCGTCGCGCCCGGGACTGGCGCTGGCGCGACAGAAGCGTCCGGCGAAGGACCGCCTGCCGGTGCGCTCGCGCGCCGAGACCGAGTCGTGGCAGGACGTCGATCGCGATCTCTTCGAGCGCCTGCGCGGCGTCCGCCTGCAGATCGCCCGCGCGCGCGGCGTGCCGCCGTACGTCATCTTTCACGATACGACGCTGCGCGAGCTGGCGAGGGTGAAACCGACCTCGCTGGCGGCGCTCCGCGGCGTATACGGCATTGGCGCGAGGAAAGCGGAGCAACTCGGCGGCGCGTTCGTGGACGAGATACGCGCCTACCTTGGCGCAGCTCAAGGGACGTGAGGGCGGCGAGGAGTCCCCGGGCCACTAGAATTGACGTGAGCATGTCCAAGGAGATCTCGTTGCCAACCCGTCGCTCCGTTTACGGTGCCTGGCTGCGCGCGGCGCTGCCGGCGGCCGCCGTCATCGCCGCGCTCCACACGTCGACCGCGGCGCAGGACCGGCTGCGGCAAATGCCCGGCTACGAGCAGTACACGCGGATGGCCGCCCAGATGCCCGGCGCCGTGAAGCTCGGCACGGTGGTGCCGGAATGGAAGGCAGACGGCTCGTCGTTCGAGTACGCGCTCGACGGGAAGCTGTATCGCTTCGATGTCGCGTCGAAGCACGCGACCGTGGTCGGCGACGCGCCGGCCACCACGCGCGTCGTCCGCGACAGACGGGGCCGCACGACCGGACAGGGAGAGCCCGCGCGTGGACGGCAGTTCGAGACCGCCGCGTCGCCCGATGGCACTCTGACCGCCGTGTATCGCGATCGCAATGTGTGGCTCACGGCGCCCGACGGCTCGTCGACCGCCATCACCAACGACGGCAACGACAAGGATCGCATCAAGTACGGCACCGCGAGCTGGGTCTACGGCGAAGAGCTCGATCAGCGCACGGCGATGTGGTGGTCGCCCGGCGGGCGCCGCCTCGCGTTCTACCGGTTCGATGAAAAGCCGGTGCCCGATTACTACCTGCAGATGCAGCAGACGGCGATCTACGACACGCTCGACGTCGAGGCCTATCCAAAGTCCGGTTCGCCGAATCCGGTGGTCGATCTCTTCGTCTACGACCTCGCCGCGAAGAAGACGACGAGGATCGACGTGCGAGACGGCAAGCCCTTCACCAACGACGTCGTCGGTCATTACGTGTACGGCATCGAGTGGTCGCAGGATGGCACGGAGCTGCTGCTCAACCGCACCAATCGCCGGCAGAACGTCCTGGAGTTTGCGGCCTGCCGTCCCGAGACTGGCCGCTGCCGCACGGTTATCCACGAGGAGTGGCCGACCGGCTGGATCGAGAACAGCCCCGAGCGGCGGTTCCTGAAGGACGGCCGCCGCTTCGTCTGGGCGTCGGAGCGCAATGGCTGGAAGAACTTCTATCTGTATGATCTTTCGGGCAAGTTGATCGCGCCGCTCACCGCGAGCACGACCTTCGAAGCGGGCGGCATCGCGCACGTGGACGAGGCCAGGAACCTCTTCTTCTATACGGCGCGCGACGGCGACAATCCGCTGAAGCTGCAGCTGCATCGCGTCGGCCTCGACGGCAGCGGCGACGCGCGGCTCACCGATCCGGCGCTGCACCACACGGTCAACATGTCGCCGGACGGCCGTTTCTTCGTCGACGTCGCGCAGGCGCACGACGTGCCGCCGACATCGCGCCTCGTCGACAGCGACGGCCGGATCGTCGCGGAGCTCGCGAAGAGCGACACGACGAGGTTCGACCAGCTCGGACTCAAGAAGGTCGAGATGATCACCTACACCGCCGCTGACGGAAAGACGACGCTGCGCGGGTTGATGCATTTCCCCTCGACGTTCGATCCGGCGCGGAAGTACCCGACGCTCGTCAGCGTTTATGGCGGACCGGCGTCCGGCAGCAACACGGCGAACGAGCGCTTCACGCTGCCGAACAGCCTCACCGAGTACGGGTTCCTCGTCGTCAATCTCGATTCGCGGGCGGCGCCGGGCCTCGGCAAACGCGCGCTCGACAGCCTCTACCTGAAGCTCGGACAAACCGAGATCGACGACATGGCCGAAGGGGTCAAAGCGCTGTGGAGCCGCCCGTACGTGGACCGCACGCGCGTCGGGATCTACGGCACGTCGTACGGCGGCTACAGCGCGCTGATGGAGTTGCTGCGGCACCCTGACGTGTTCGCCGCGGCGTCGGCCTCGTCGCCGCCAACCGACTGGCGCAACTACGACACGATCTACACCGAGCGCTACATGTGGACGCCGGAGGAGAACGCCGCCGGCTACGACGCGGGGTCGGCGATGAAGTACGCGGAGCGCCTCAAGGGCCGGCTCCTGCTGTATTACGGGACGGCGGACAACAACGTGCATCCCGCCAACTCGCTGCAGCTGATCAAATCGCTGCAGCAGGCCGGCAAGAGCTTCGATCTGCAGGTCGGGCCCGACCAGGGGCATTCGGGCGTCAACCAGCAGCGCATGATGGAGTTCTTCATCGACAGCCTGATTCTCGACGCCGACGTACCGGACGGAGCGCGGAAGACGGATCATGGAGGCCAGCGGCGGCAATGAGCTGACCGAACCACGGCCAGCTGACGGCCGAATCCAGCGAGTCGCATGACGTTGAAGCGAGCCGGCGGCGCATCGGCCGCGCGCAGGCAAGAGGCGACGGCTGGCGGCGGGTTGGCTCACGCGGCTGGCGATGGTTCGGGTAGACTCTCCGCTCATGATCCGCAGCCTCGGCGCGGTGGCGGCCGGCTACCTCGTATTCGCCGGATCGGCGGCGCTGCTGTTTCAACTGTCAGGACAGGCGCCGCACGCGCCGGCCACGCAGGCCTTCAAGATCGGCAGCATCGTCTGGGGCTGCGTGTCCGCGCTGATCGCGGGGTTCCTGACGGCGCACGTCGCCGGGCGCCGGCCCTCGACGCACGCGGCGATCGTCGCGCTGATCATCGCCGCCGGCGCCGTGCTG
>JABFWM010000662.1 GCA_013362195.1 Acidobacteriota bacterium | reverse complement strand
CGACCAGCAGGTCGTCCGCATCGTCCGCGACGAGATGCTGGCGCTTTTTGGCGAGACGCAGGGCGGCCTGCCGGCGTCGGCCGAGCGGCCCCGCGTCATCATGCTGCTGGGACTCCAGGGTTCCGGCAAGACGACGACGGCGGCGAAGCTCGGTCGATGGTTGACCAAACAGGGGCGGCATCCCCTGCTGGTCTCGACCGACGTGCGGCGGCCGGCGGCGATCGAGCAGTTGTCGGTCGTCGGCAGGCAGGCCGAGGTGCGCGTGCACGATCCGGCCGGCCAGATGGATCCGGTGAAGCGTGCCGCGGGCGCGCTCGCCGAGGCGAAGAACAGCGGCTTCGACGTGGTGATCGTCGATACCGCCGGCCGCCTGCACATCGACGACGAGTTGATGAACGAGCTGCAGGCGATCAAGGCCGCGGTGCAGCCGGTCGACCAGCTGTTCGTCGCCGATGCGATGACCGGCCAGGACGCGATCAAGAGCGCCGGCGAATTCAACCGGCGCATCGGCGTGACCGGTGTCGTGCTGACCAAGATGGACGGCGACGCGCGCGGCGGCGCGGCCCTGTCGGTGGTCTCCGTCGTCGGCGTGCCGATCGCCTTCGTCGGCAGCGGCGAGCGGCTGCAGGATCTCGAACCGTTCCACGCCGACCGCGTGGTCTCGCGAGTGCTCGGGATGGGCGACGTGCTGTCGCTGATCGAGCGTGCGGAAGAAGCGGTGTCGCAGGAAGACGCGGAGAAGCTCGAGAAGAAGATCCGCCTGGACGAGTTCACCCTCGAGGACTTCCGCGATCAGCTGCGGACGATCCGCAAGATGGGGCCGCTCGAGCAGATCCTCGGCATGCTGCCGGGGATGGGCGCCCTGAAGGAAATGAAGCAGGCGCGCGAGCAGGTCGACGACAAGCAGCTGCTCCGCGTCGAAGCGATCATCAATTCGATGACGCCGAAAGAGCGCCGCAACCATCAGGTGATCAACGGGCAGCGGCGCAAGCGGATCGCGAAGGGATCGGGGACCACCGTCGAGGAAGTCAATCGCCTGCTGAAGCAGTTCGTGCAGATGAAGAAGATGCTGAAGGCGATGGGCGGCATGGCCGGCCTCGGCAAGGGCAAGCGGCCGAACCTGTCGGCGTTGAAGGGGTTAATGAGGTAGGGCCCGGGGGCGGCGCCCCCGGATGAAGAGGCGACATGCTAGCGATACGATTGAGACGTGCAGGCTCCAAGAAGCGCCCGTTCTTCCGCGTGGTCGTGACCGACTCGCGGGCGGCGCGCGACAGCTCCTTCGTCGAGGTGCTCGGACATTACAACCCGCGCACCAACCCGGAGACGCTGAAGCTCGATCGCGACCGGCTCGCGTACTGGATCAAGGCCGGCGCGGTGCCGTCCGACACCGTCCGCACGCTCGTCGATCGCGCGCCGGTGGAGGCTGCGCCGGCGGCGGAAGCCACTCCGGCGTCGAGAGTCGCGCACGCGCGGTGGTCGAGGTGATCGCGAAGGCGCTCGCCGACAAGCCGGATGCGGTCAGCGTCACGGAGCGTGAAGGCCGCGGCCAGCAGGTCATCGAGCTGACGATGGCGCCGGGCGACATGGGACGGGTGATCGGGCGCCAGGGCCGCACCGCGCAGGCGCTGCGCACGCTGGCGAGCGCGGCCGCGGAGCTGGAAGGCAAGAAGGTTTCGGTCGACTTCCGCGACTAGGGATCCGCGATGGCGCCCGGGTCTCCGAACGACTTTCTGCTCGTCGGGCGCGTCGCACGCGCGCACGGCAATCGCGGGCAGGTGATCGTCAATCTCGAGACCGATTTTCCGGAGGCGCGATTCGCCGCGGGCGCGGTGCTGCACGTCGGCATCGGCGGCCGCGTCGAGCCGCGGCGGATCGAGTCGGTACGGTTCCATCAGGGCCGGCCGGTGATCGCGCTCGAAGGCGTCGACTCGATGGACGCCGCGGAGCAGCTGGCCGGCGCGGCATTGCAGATGCCGGCGGCGGAGCTCGAGCCGCTGCCCGAGGGGACGTTCTACCGCCACGACTTGATCGGCTGCCAGGTGCGGGAATCGGGCGGCCGCGTCATCGGCGAGGTGACCGCGGTGGAGGGCACGCTGGAGCGCAGCCGCCTGGTCGTGGCGGGAGCCGACGACACGGAAGTGCTGATTCCGCTGGTCGCCGGGATCTGCGTCGAGGTGAATCCGGCGTCGCGCGTGATTGTGGTCGATCCGCCCGAAGGACTGCTGGATCTCAACGCGAAGCGGACGAGCGGCAGCGAGTGAGCCGCGCGAGCGCAGTCGGGGCCGAGGCCCCGCGAGCGAGCGCGTAGGGGGGCCTGGCGGGCGAAGCCCTCCGGCAAAGCATGAAGATCGACATCGTCACCATCTTTCCGAAGATGGTGGAGGCGCCGCTCGCGGAAGGGATCGTCGCGCGAGCCATTGCGCGCGGACTGATCGACTCGCGCGTGCACGATCTCCGCGACTTCACCATGGATCGCCACCGCGTCGTCGACGACATGCCGTTCGGCGGCGGCCCGGGGATGGTGCTGAAGCCGGAGCCGTTCTTCGCCGCGGTCGATCACATCCGGGAGACGCGCGGCGCGCCCTCGGCGGTGATCCTGACGTCGCCGGACGGGGAGCGCCTGACGCACCTCGCGGCGGAGCGCCTCAGCCGGCTCGAGCACCTCGTGCTCCTGTGCGGGCGCTACGAGGGCGTGGACGAGCGGGTGCGCGAGCACCTCGCCACCGACGTGATGTCCATTGGCGATTACGTGCTGTCGGGCGGCGAGCTGCCGACGCTGGTGATCGTCGATGCGGTCGCGCGGTTCGTTCCCGGCGTCGTCGGCGACGAGGCGTCGGTGGCGACCGATTCGTTCACGAGCGGGCTGCTGGACTTTCCGCAGTACACGCGGCCCGCGGAGTTCCGCGGCCACGCGGTGCCGGCGGTGCTCCTCTCGGGGCACCACGCGGAGATCGCGAAGTGGCGCCGCGAACAGGCGCTCGAACGAACGCGGCGGCATCGCCCGGACTTGCTGGAAGAGTAACGACGGCCGCGTGGCGTAGCGCTTCGGCATCAGCGAACGGCGCGGAGCGAGCGGCGACGCGCGAACGTAGCGGCGTGAGCCAGGCGGGGTGCAGCGGCCCTGCCGATCAACAGAAGAAGGAGAACACGATGACTGGCGTAGAGACCGTCGAGCGCGGGCAGCTCGCCGAGCGTCCGGCGATCAAGCCGGGAGACACCGTGCGCGTGCACGTGAAGGTGCGCGAAGGCGACAAGGAGCGCATTCAGGTGTTCGAGGGCATGGTAATCGGCATGCACCGCGGCGGCGCGCGCGCCACCTTCACGGTGCGCAAGGTCTCGTTCGGCCAGGGCGTCGAACGGATCTTCCCGCTGCACTCGCCCGTCATCGACAAGATCGATGTCGTGCGCACCGCGAAGGTGCGCCGCGCCAAGCTGTACTTCCTGCGCGAGCTGAAGGGCAAGGCGGCCCGGATGAAGGAAACGGGCAAAAAGCAGCAGGCGTCGTGATCAGTCCGGGGGTCCGCCCCCGGTCCGACGCGCTCGCGGGGCCTTTCGTCCGCGCGCCGCTCCGGCGGGCGCGCCGCGTCCCGCGCCGAACGATCGGCCAGCGTCCGGCGATGGGCGCTGGCTGATATCGATCCCGTCGGCGGCTGACGGCGGTAAGCTGATAGCTGCCCCATGGTCAAAGTCCGTTCGTTTCGAACCCTCGAGAACGCGCTCCGGCGCCTGGGGTTCGTCTATGTTGCGGGCGTGGATGAAGTCGGGCGCGGCTGTCTGGCCGGCCCGGTCGTCGCGTCCGCAGTGGTGCTCGATCCCCGCCGCTACATCCCCCGCATCTGCGATTCCAAGACCGTCACCGCGCTCGAGCGCGTGAAGCTGTACGCCCGGATCACGCGGACCGCGATTGCCTGGTCGGTGATCCGCGTCGAGCCCGACGAAATCGATCGCATCAACATTCATCAGGCGTCGCTGCGCGCGATGCAGCGCGCGGTGCTGGCGCTGGCGCCGCTGCCCGACATGGTGCTGGTCGACGCCTTCCGTATTCCCGACCTTCCGATGGCGCAGCGCGGCGTCGTGCACGGCGACAGCCGGTGTACGGCGATTGCGGCGGCCTCGATTGTTGCCAAAGTGACGCGCGATCGGCTGATGCTGGAGCTGCACGGGCGCGATCCGCGTTACGGTTTTGATCGCCACAAGGGCTACGCGACCCGGGAACACCTCGACGCCGTGTCACGTTTTGGGTATTCCGACGTGCACCGGCGCTCGTTCCGGCCGCCCTCGCTCTTTGATAAACTCTAGCGATCCCCTTGGCTTTCGATCGCGTAGACACGCTGAAAAAAGCGGAAAAGCTGCTCCGTCAAGGCCGGCTGGACGCGGCCATCGCGGAGTACGCCCGTGTGATCGAGGAGCAGCCGCGGGACTGGAACACGCTCAACACGCTGGGCGACCTCTACGCGCGCGCCGGGCAGACCGACAAGGCCGCCGAGATGTACCGGCGGATCGCCGACCATCTCTACCACGAAGGCTTCTATCCGCGCGCGGGCGCGCTCTACAAGAAGATCCTCAAGATCAAGCCCGACGAAGAAGCCTGCCAGATCACGCTCGGGGAAATTTCGTCGAAGCAGGGCCTGCTCGCGGAAGCGAAGACCTACTTCGGCGGCGTCGCCCAGCGGCGACGCGCGCGCGGCGATCGCGCCGGCGCCGACGAGATGATCGTCAGGCTGGGCAGTCTCGATCCCGGCGACGTCGACGCGCGAACGGCGGCCGCGAAAGTGCTCGAGCAGCAGGGGGACGCGATCCTCGCGTCGTTCCGGTACCGCGAGCTGCACAACGATCTGCTCGCGAAGGGACGCAAGGACGAGGCGTTCGCGGCGCTGCGCGAGGCGGTCCGGCTGAACCCGGACGACACGGAAGGCCGCATCGAGCTGGCCCGCGAAGCGGTCGCGGTCGGCGACATCGAGACCGCGCGTCTCTACCTCGATCGCGAAGCGGCGGGTCAGGATCCGGAGCTGCTGCTCGCGCTCGTCAACATCGACGTGCGATCAGGGCAGCTGGAACAGGCGCGCGAGCTGATTCCGCAGATCATCGCCGGCGATCGCGAGCTGCGGCACCGCGTCGTGGAGATCGCCTGGGCGGTGGCCGAGTCTTCGCCGGATGCGGCGTTCGTCTGCGTTGACGCCGCCGTCGACTCGTCGATGGCCGCCAACGACTACGCCGACGCGGCCGGCGTGCTGCAGGAGTTCGTGGCGCGCGTGCCGGCGCAGATTCCCGCGCTCCTGAAGCTCGTCGAAGTCTGTGTGGACGGCGGGCTCGAAGCGACGATGTACGAGACCCAGGCGCAGCTCGCCGACGCGTACCTGGCGGCCGGGCAGGCGTCGGAGGCGCGCGTCATCGCCGAGGATCTCGTGGCCCGCGAGCCGTGGGAGCGCGCGCACATCGAGCGGTTCCGGAAGGCGCTGGTCATGCTGCGCGTGCCCGATCCCGACACGATGATTGCGGAGCGTCTGAGCGGGCAGACGCCCTTCACCGCGAAGGATCCGTTCGCGGATCTCGGCCTGGATCCCGCGCCCGGCCCGGAGGCGGCCGCACCGGGCACCGCGGCGGCATCGGACACCGCGGCCGCCCCGGTGGAGGCCGTCGAGGAGGCGCCCCATGTCGCCGCGCCGCCTCCATCTGCGCCGCCTGCGCCCGCGTTCAGGCCTCCGGCCACGCCAGCCGCGCCGGCGCCCGCTACGAAACCTGCCGGGTCCGTGGAGATCGATCTCACGC
>JABFWM010000395.1 GCA_013362195.1 Acidobacteriota bacterium | reverse complement strand
CAGGTGCGGACTGCCGCGGCGCGGCGACGAACCCCGCGAGGCCGAGGCTGAAGATGAGGCACGACGCGAACCGCCGGGAGCCGAGGAGCATCGCCTGCGATGTTACGATGATCCACCACCACGGATTCACGCGGATGGACACGGTCACCATCGGGGTTGTCTGAATCACATGGATCGATCGCCGATCATCGTCCCGTCACGCCGTTGCTTTCTGCGCCTTCTCGGAGTCGCGGGTCTCTCCGCGGCCGTCCGGCCATCGTGCTTCAACGCCCCGCTCGCCGGAGCCGGTCCCATCTTCGAGGAGGTGCCGCCGGCGGTCAGCGGCATCTCGTGGACGCACGACAACGCGATATCGGCGAACCGCTACCTGCCCGAGACGATGGGTCCGGGGGTCGCCTTCTTCGACTACGACAACGACGGCTGGGCCGACATCTTCCTGGTGAACAGCGGCGCGAGCGATTTCTACACGCCGTCATCGCCGCTGAAGAACGCGCTCTACAGGAACAACCGCGACGGCACGTTCAGCGACGTCACCGACAAGGCGGGCGTGGCCGGCGGCAAGCAGTTCGGGATGGGATGCGCCATCGCCGACTACGACAACGACGGCTACGCCGACATTCTCGTCACGGCGTACGGGCGCTGCACGCTCTATCACAACAACGGCGACGGCACGTTCAGCGACGTCACCGACAAGGCGGGCGTGGCGGCGCCGGGCTGGACCACGAGCGCGGTCTGGTTCGACTACGACAACGACGGCAAGCTCGACCTGTTCCTGTGCAGCTTCGTGGAGTTCTCGCCGACGAGCAATGTCTTCTGCGGCGACAACAAGCTCGGGAAGCGCTTCTACTGCATTCCGCGCGTCTTCAAGCCGACGCCCAGCCTGCTGTTTCACAACAACGGCGACGGCACCTTCACCGAAGTCAGCGGCGGCACCGACATCGGGCGCGCGAAGGGCAAGGCGCTCGGCGTCGTCGCGACCGACATCAACAACGACGGCCTGCTGGACCTGTTCGTCGCGAACGACACCGTGCAGAACTTCCTGTTCGCGAACCGCGGCAAGGGCGCGTGGGATGAAATCGCGCTGGCGGCGGAGGTCGGCTTCAGCGTCAACGGCACGCCGCGATCGGGGATGGGCGTCGACGCCGGCGACGTCAACGGCGACGGCAAACAGGATCTGTTCGTCGCGAACGTCGACCAGGAGATGTTCTCGCTCTACCGCAACAACGGCAACGAGTTCTTCACCGACGTCGCCGGCGCGAACGGCGTCGCCCAGGCCACCCGGCTGCTCAGCGGCTGGGGCCTGAAGTTCTTCGACTACGACAACGACGGCCTGATCGATCTGTTCCTCGCCAACGGCCATCCGGACGACATGATCGAGAACTATTCACAGCAGGTGAAGTACAAGGAGCCGCTGCTGCTCTTCCATCACGAGGGCAGCAGGCTGGTCAACGTCAGCCCGCAGGCCGGACCCGCCTTCACGAAGACGTTCCCGGCGCGTGGCCTTGCCGTCGGCGACTTCACCAACGACGGACGCATCGACGTCCTCGTCGGCAACAACGGCGGCGCGCCGGTACTGCTGAAGAACAACGCCGGCGACGCGAACCACTGGCTCGGCATCCGGCTGCAGGGGACCGGCTGCAACCGCGACGCGATTGGCGCGACCATCACCTGGTCTGCCGGCGACGTCGTCCGCACCCGCTTCAAGTCGAATGGCGGGAGCTATCTGTCGTCGCACGACATGCGCGAGGTGCTCGGCCTCGGCGCGGCGGCGAAGGTGAACTGGGTGGAGATCAAATGGCCGCAGCCGAGCGGCCGCGTCGAGCGCATCACCGACCTGCCCGTCGATCGCTACGTGACGATCGTCGAGGGCAAGGGACGCGTGGAGAGTTGACGCGGGGGGCGAGGGGCGAGGAGCGAAGGGCGACAGGCCGCTGGATCGCTCGTCGCGCGGGTCTTGCGCCTTCGCGAGAAGCGGAGGCGGTTGGACCCGCGTCGGGATCGGGTCTGCAGACGCGCCGTCAACGTGACGCGGTCGTGACCGGCCGTTTGATCACGAGCTGCACCGGAAGCGCCGCGGATTCGTTGCGCAGCGGCGAATTCACTTCGACGCGTCCCACCACCAGGATCGGCTGGGTCTGCGGCTCGACCCACCGCTCGGCGACGATGTGCATCGTGCGGCTGGTTTCGTGCTCGGTGATCATCACGCCGTTCAGGCCGATGTCGTTGACGCGGACGCCGTGCGGCAGATTCATCACGGACACCGGCACGCGGCCCGTGAATCCGTTGCGGCGCTCCACGCTCACGGTCAGCGTGACCTCCTGCCCCGGCGCCAGCTCGATCTGCTGCGCGTTCGTCGTCACGACGAGATCCGGCTTGGGCGCCAGCGCCACCACACTGACCGGATCCACGATCTCGGCGTCGCGCGTCACCTCCTGACCGGCGATGGTGGCGCGTGCGGAGAGCTTGAGCGCGGCGACGCCGCGTACCTCGAAGGGACCGCGCCACATCGAGGGCAGCGTCGCGCTGCGCGCGTCGAACGACGCATCCTCCGACGCAGAGACCATCAACACCGTCGTGTCTGCGCGGGCGGGAATCGTGCCGGAGGTCGCGGTGATGCCGGGGGGCAGGTCGTGCAAGGCGACCTCGATCGGGCCGTCGAAGCCGTCCTTCCGATCGGCGGTGACGGTGAGCGACACGCGGCCGCCGCGCGGGATGTTGAACGACTTCGGATCGAACGTGACGTCGAAGTCGGGCGCGGGTTCGCGCGCCGTCAAACGATACGCGAAGCGCTCGCCCTGGAGTCCGCGCACGTCGCGCAGCCGCAGGATGTAGTCGCCGTCCACGGGCGCTTCGAAGTGCAGCCGCGAATCCTTTCCCCCGTAACGCGCGCCGCCGTCGTCGTTGACGTAGTCGACGCGGAAGATCGGCATGCCGTTCGGCTCGAGCCGGGCGCCCGCCTCGTGCACTTCGACCTTGTAGACGGCCTCGCCCACCGAGTGATTGCGCGCGGACGTGTCGAGGTAGTTCAGCCGCCCGCCGCGATAACTCTTCAACTGGATGTCGTCGTCGGGATGCGTCGGCATCGAGGCGACCTGGAGCAGCTCGTCTCCGACCATCAGGTAGTCGTTGATGTCGATCTCGTTCCAGGCCGCAAGACGGATGCTGCGGCGGTTCGAGTCGGGATCGTTGAGCGCAATCTCGGTCTGCGCCAGACAGCGGATCGTGGCGCGTGGCACCGGGCGGCCGCCGGGATCGAGCACGTCGATGATCGCGTCGAGCGGCGACCCGAGCTGCTGCGCCGTGACATCGAAGATGATCGCCTGTCCCTTCCGCGCGGTGAACCGGAACAGATCGGCGTCGGCGCGCGCCGGGCGCTGCGCGTCGGGCGTCTTGCCGCCGTCCGTCCACACGTGTCCGTTGATCGTCGACGGGATGGTCAGTCGCTGTGCGGTGGCGATGTCGTCGTTCGGCTCCGCTTCCATCACCTCGGCGTATCGGCCGAGCGCGATGCTCTTGCGATTGAGCGCTTGTCCTCCCGGCGGCGTCACCGGGACGGGCACGATCGCTCCGGCGCGGGCTGTCGGCCTGGCCGGGATCGCCGCGGTGGCGGCGCCGAGATTGACGCCGGTCAGCGCCACGGTGCCGCCGTCGGCCGCGGACACGCCAAGCGGGAAGGCCGCCGCGACGTACGGAAGGGCGCCGGCATAGATCCGGTACCCGTAGCCGTCCTTTCCGCCGCCGTGCTCGACGTCCTCGATGGTCAGCGTGTAGGTGCCGGACTCGGCCACGTGCCACGTCAGCACCGCGTCGCGGTTCAGGTCCATGTCGTTGTTCTCGGCGATCACCTTGCCGCGTGCATCGAGGAGGCGCAGCACGCTGTCGAGGCGCGCACCGAGGGGCCGTGCGACCACCTGAAACACCATGTCCTCACCGGCGCTCGCGTGGAATGCATAAGCGTCCGCGTCGCCGGCAGTGCCGAGTGCGCCGACGATTGCGGCCGGCAGGGTGACCTGCTGCGGCGCGGCCTCTTTCGACTCGCGCTCGAGCGTCTCGGGCAGCGCGCTGACGGCAAACCGCAGCAGGTTGGACACGCCGAGCGGCGTCTCGAGGCGGAAGCCGTGCACGCCGTGGGGCGCATCCGCGGCGATCGAGATGACGGCGGTGACCTGATACTTGCGGGCCTTGTCGTCGATCGGCGCATCGGTGCGGACGACGCCCTTCGGCATCTCGGGCTTTTCGACGGGTATTTCCTTCGTCGCGGTGATCTCGCTCGAGAGGCCCGGCTCGCTGAAGATGAGGCGCGTCGCGCCGGCGATGTTCGTGCCCTCGATCGTCACGGTCGCGCGGGTACCGCGTTGTGCGCCGGACGGCGTGATCTTCGCGAGCGTCGGCGGCGCCGTTTGCGCGGCGCAGGGGATGTCCAGCGAAGAGACCGCGACGACCGCAACAAGCATCAGACCGATTCGACGACACATGACGATCTCCTGCCACCGGGTCTAAAGACCCGGCCTACACCGGCCGCCGGGTCTAAAGACCCGGCCTACAAAACCATAATCAGATGTAGGGCGGGTCTTCAGACCCGCCCGACGCGCGCGGCGCAGCCGCAGTCATCCGTGTGCATCCGTGTGCATCCGTGGTGGATCAGCGCGGGACTACGAATTGCTCCCCGGATCGATCCCCATCGAGCGCATACAAGCCGAGCGTCCCGTCGTAGCGGCCGGCGGCGATCCACTTGCCGTCCGCGCTGAGCGCGAGCGCCATCACCCAGTCCGGCTGCGCGTCGAACATCTGCTTCTCGCGGAGCGTGCGCGCGTCCCAGACCTTGACGACGCGATCGGCGCCGGCGGAGACGAGCGTCGCGCCGTCGGGCGAATACGCGACGCGCAGCACCGCTTCGGCATGCGCGAACGTCGACGCCGCCAGCTTCGCGCTCAGGCCGGGGGACGAGGCGTCGCCCGGACCGAGCACCCAGGTGCGGACCATCCGATCCGCTCCGGCGGCCGCCACTCGCGTACCGGCCGGATCGACCGCGACCGCATACAGCGCGTCGAGTGCATCGTTCATCGTCACGAGCCGCTTGCCCTCGGCCACGTCCCACACCTTCAGCGTGCGATCGCCCGCGGCCGACACGAGCCGCTTGCCGTCCGGCATGAATGCCACCGCGTACACCGCGTCGGAGTGTTCCTTGAGGCTCTTGATCTGCTTGCCCGTCGCGATGTCCCACAGCTTCACCAGCTTGTCGTAGCTGGCGCTCGCAATCGTCGAACCGTCGGGTGAAAACGCGATCGCGAGAATGGTGTCGGCGTGCCCCTGAATGGTCGTGACCACCTTCGGCCTGGCCGCGGCGACGTCCCAGATCTGGATCTCGCCGAAGCGGCCGGACGGACCGCCGGCCGCTGCCAGGAGCCGCCCGTCTGGCGAGAAGGCGACGGCCCGGATGAGATCCGCGTGGCCGCCGAGCGTCGCGATCCATCGGCGATCGTCGAGCGACATGAGATGGACGGATCGATAGCTGCCCGCGGCGATGCGCCGGGTCGCGGGATCGAACGCAATCGCCGCCACCGCGCCGTTGACGGGGACGACCGGCTTGATGTCGGGCAGCGTCGTGTCGCGCGCCGGCGCGGTCGTGGCGCCGGCGGCGACCGGTGCGGGCGCGCCGGCATCGATCCAGCGGCGGAGCACCTCGATCTCGTCGCGCCCCAGCGCATCCTCCTTGTAGGGCATCCGCGGCTTCGAGCGGCCCTCGATCATCTGCATCAGGCGGCTCGATGCGCTGTC
>JABFWM010000390.1 GCA_013362195.1 Acidobacteriota bacterium | reverse complement strand
GCGAGTCGGGCTTGTTGGGAAGCCGGATCTCCTGCGCGGGGGCAACGGCGGCGTCGGCGGGGGCGCCGGGGCGCTCGCCGCCGATCACCGCCGCCGGTCCGGCGGGCGCGGCGCTGGCGCAGCACACGAACGTCACGAACGAGCACAGGACGACCCAGCGACTCAGGCGGCGAAGACGCATGTTCGATTCAGGGAATGGCGCGGTCGACGTAGTCCGCGATGATGTGCGCGTGTGGATCGAGGAGGATCAGGTTCCGGCCGACGAACCGGTACTCCAGCTCCTCCGGAAGCTTGGGCAGCCCGGCCAGGACGCCGGGCGGCACCGTGGACAAGGGCACTTCGTCCGGATAGCGGCCGTTGACCGTCGGCACGATATTGCGCTGCCCGTACTCCTCGAAGATTTCCCGCTTCATCTGCTCGCCGCCGGGCCCCCGGAAGATGTCGCGCAGCAGCTTTCGCGCGATGCGTTCCATGTCGGGCGTGAAGAGATCGCCGCGCTTGGCGTTCGCGCGCTCCTGGCCGATGAGCCGCCCCAGCGCCCGCTGATGCTGGTCGATCTGTTGCGGGGTGGCCTCTTTCGGCAGCGACGGGATTGAGCCTTCGAGCTTCTTGTGAAGTCCGACGTAGGCGTCCACGCGCTTGGCGAATGCCGCGATCGCGACGGCGTCAGGGTTGGCGCGGTCCTTCTGCGCCTGCGGCACGTGGGCGGCGACGCACGTGGCGATTGCGAGTGTCAGGGCGAGGCCGAACATCAGCCGGCTAAGCATACCTCAGCCGATGCAATGACGATGCCGGACGAAAGCCGTCAGCTGCGAGCTGGCTGCTGCTGAAAGCTGAAAGCTGAGAGCTGAGAGCTGAGAGCTGAGAGAGCTATCAGCTCTATCCCCGGTAATTCCCGAACTGAAGCGCGCAGCCGAAGTCCTGTTCGCGAAGCAGCCGCATCGCCTCCTGCAGCTCGTCTTTCGAAGGTGACGAGACCCGCACCTGATCGGCCTGAATCGCGGCCTGTACTTTTTTCAGCTTCTTGTCCTTCAGGAACTTGATGATGTCCTTGGCGGCTTCCGTGGGAATGCCCTGCTGCAGCGTGATCACGCGGCGCACCGTGTCGTTGGCGGCACGCTCGATCGGGCCCGGCGTCAGGTTCTTCGTGGGCACGCCGCGCCGGACCATGCGCGTCTGCAGGATCTCCCAGAGCGCGGTCATCTTGAACTCGTCGTCCGCGGTGAGGGTCAACGTGTTGTCGCCGCGATTCAGATCGATCGCCGCGCGCGATCCCTTGAAGTCGTAGCGCTGCGCCACTTCCTTGCGCGCCTGGTTGACGGCGTTGTCGACCTCCTGCAGATCGACCGTGGAGGTGATGTCGAAGGACGCGGGCTGCGCCATGTCTCAGCGTGCGGGAGAAACCGACCCCTGGGAAATCGACGGATCGTGCCGCTGCGGCTTGCGCCAGTAGTCCATCGTCGAGACGCGATGGACGCAGCCGATCGTGCAGAACGGCGCGCACCATTTCGGCGCCAGGAATTCGCGGCGGATGTCCTCGCGTGAATACGTGGCGAGCGGTACGCCGGGGCAGCCGCGCTGCTGCGAGCACCAGTGCACCAGGCCGTTCTCGCAGACGTAGAGATACCGCGCCCCCGCGCGGCAGTGCCAGTCGTTCGGGCGGCCGTCGGCGAGGTTCAGCTGGAAGCGCCGGATGCCGGAGTACAGGTTCTTCAGCACCTGCCGACGCCCGTCGATCCGCTGCATCACGTCGTCGAAGACGGTCCGCTCGGCCGGACCGAGCGGCTTCAGCAGCCCGGACCCGTCGTGAATGATCCCGATCGACGTCGAAAATCCCAGTTGCGCCGCACGAATATTGATCGTCCGCGCGTCCTCGGGGTTCTTGATGCCGCCGCCGACGACGGAGTTGATGTTGATGTCGAAGTGCGCGTACTCGGCGAGCCACTGCAGCTTCTTGTCGAGCAGCCGCAGGCTCTTCTTGGAGACCTCGTCGGGCTCGACGTTGTCGATGCTGATCTGGAGGTAATCGAGCCCGGCGTCGTTGAGCGCGCCGATCCGCCTGGGCGACATCAGATAGCCGTTGGTGATCAAGCCGGCGATCATGCCGCGGCGGCGGATGTGGGCGATGAGCGTGTCCAGATCGGGGTGGAGCATCGGCTCGCCGCCGCTGAACGCGACGACCGAGGTGCCGAGATCGGCGAGCAGGTCGATGCGCCGGATCATCTCGGCGGCCGGTACCGGCTGCGAGACCTTGTCGTACTCGTTGCAGTATCCGCAGTCGATATTGCAGCGGCGGATGGGAACGATGTGGACCAGCAACGGGTGGTCGGTGCTGGCGAGTCCGCGCGCGAACTCGCGCACGGACCGCGCCCGTCTGCTCAACTTGCGGCGGAGGCGTGGCATCAAAGCCAGCGATTATATCAGGCGGCCGGGCTCGGCTGTTCGACGCCGGAAGGGGCCCGTCGCGCGCGCCAGGCGCGTCCGACCTTCAGCGAGCCCTCGAAGATGGCGCCGACGCGGAGTCCCCCGGGCAGCCGGTGCGCGCCCACCGCACCCAGTGCGGCCGACGCGATGCACCCGCACTGCGTGCAATCCGGCGTGCCGCCGAACTGGCATGGCGTGATGCGGCGTTCGAGGTCCGCGGAAATGCACTGGGTCGTCTGCGCGAACACGCATTCGTCCGGCGATTGCGGCGGCTTCGCGTACTGCTTGATCAGCCCTTCGGGCATCTTCAGCTTCGGGTACTTGTGCCGGAGCGTCATCAGCGCGGCGACAACCCGCTCGCGATCCGCGGGCAGCAGGATCTCGTCGGCCACTTCTCCGACCTGCGGCGTGTAGAGGCTGACCCAGATCTGCCGCGTGTCACGGTTCGCGGACCAGAACTGCAGGAATTCCTCGAGGTAGCCTTCGCGCTGGACCTGCTGGCGCGTGACCGTGCAATGGACGGTGATCTGGTGACCGGCGATGTGCTTGAGGATGCGATCGTAGGTGGCCGGTTTGCGCCGCGCGTCGTGCTCCGGCTGCAGGCCGTCGATTGACACGACGGTCTGTAGGCGCGGAATCGACGCGAACTCCAGCGGAATCGGCCGGACGGCGCTCGTCACGAGCTGCGCGTACATGCCGCGCGCCGCGATCGCCGGCAGAATCTGCTGCAGCTCACGGTAGCGGACGAGGGGTTCGCCTCCGACGATGGAAACATGCAGCGGTTTCTCTTCGTCGACGATGGCCAGCACACGATCGATCAGATCCTGGCCCTTGTAGTCGGTCACCTGCCGCAGCGTGACGTCGCCGCCGAGGTGATCGTCCCCGTAGGCGTAGCAGCCCGGGCAACGGAGCGGGCACTCGCGCGTGATTTCAATCGAGAGTGCGGGTCGATAGCCGCGCAGGATCCGGCCCCATGCGGTGATGATCCCTTCCATCCCGCGACTATATCACCACCACGTACGCCCACGGACGCACGCGGATGGACTACGGACGTTTGAGCGTGATGCCGCCGTTCACGGTTTCGATCGACAGCATGCGGCCGCCGCCGCCGATCGTTCCTTCGAGTCGGCGGCGCGACCAGCGTCCCGTGACCGTCAGCGGAAAATCCGTCGAGATATCGCCGTTGGCCGTCTGCGCTTTGACGTCCGTGTTCACGTCGTTGGGCAGCGTCAGGACGACGCTGCCGTTGACGGTGTTGAACTCGAGGGTGTCGGCCCAATCGGTGCGCCCGAGATTGCCGCGAATGGATCCGTTGACCGTGCTCGCGTCGCCCGACGCCGAGGTCGAGAAAGTGACGCTGCCATTGACGGTTTTCAGGGAGACGGCGGCGCCGATCTGCTGCGCCTCGACGTCGCCGTTCACGGTCCTGCCGATGAAGCGCACCCCTGGCGGGACCTTTACGGTGAAGTCGACCGTGACGTCGTTGTCGCGCACGTTCATCCGGCCGCCCTCGCCCGGCGCGCACTCGTTCGCGCGTCCGCCGTCGCCGTTCGGATACACCGCGCAGATCGTCACGCCGTCGCCGTGCGGTACGACCTCAATCGTGACGCTCTCCGGATCGCTACGCCGCGCCCGCTTCTCGGCAACGACCTCGACCTCGTGGCCATCTGCCCGCCCCGCGACGACGTTTCCGTTCACACCCTTGATTTCCACCGCGGCGCCCGGCGCGACGGCGCCGTGCCAGCGGAACGGCGCGGCCTGCGCGTGCGCCAGAGCCTGCGGCGCGATCACCATCGCGAGGAGGAATGAAAGGATGTGGCATCGGCGCGTCATGAAGAACCTCGCGCGCTTAGACGGCGGACGGGGCCCGCAGGGTTGCCGCCGGCTGCGGCGGCCTCGCGCGTTTCCTAACCGCTCCGCTTGAAGTCCGGCCGCCGTCCGTGGTCAAATAAAGTTCTTCACATTCAGAATGGTGGGCCCCGTCGGACGCCGCTCGGCGCTCCGGCTCAACGAAAATCTGCGTTCCGGACCAATCTGTACGATGCCCTCACTCGAACGCCTGAGCCGCCGCAACTTCCTGGGAATCAGCGCCGCCGCCGCGGCTGGCGCGTTTTTGCCGTCAACGCCGGCGGCCGCGGCGCCCGCGGCGGTCTCGACCGCGGCGGATCGTTCGCTGTCGTTCTTCCATACCCACACGTCCGAGCGGCTGACGACGGCGTATTGCACGGCTGGCGAATACGTCGCCGCCGAGCTGACCGGCATCAATCACCTGCTGCGCGATTTCCGCGTCGACGAGATCAAGCCGATCGATCCGCAGCTGCTCGATCTGCTGTACGAACTGACCACGCGGCTCGGGGCCGATCAGCCCTTCCACGTCATCTCCGGCTACCGCTCGCCGCAGACGAACGCGATGCTGCACGAACGCGGCGGCGCGCACAGCGGCGTCGCGACGCACAGCCTGCACATGGAAGGGAAGGCGATCGACATCCGGGTCCCCGGTATCCGCCTCGAGCACCTGCGCGACACCGCGAAGGCGCTGCGCGTCGGCGGCGTCGGCTATTACCCCGAATCGAATTTCGTGCACGTCGACACCGGACGCGTGAGGTACTGGTAAATTCAGTAGCCGTGATCGAGAAGCGTCGGTCCCGCATCCAGGGCTGGGGCGTGTTCGCCATCCAGCCGATCCCGAAGAACACACGGATCGTCCACTACGCGGGCGAGAAGATTCCGAACAAGGAGAGCCTGAAGCGCGAGGTGCGCTACCTGAAGAAGGGACACATCTGGTGCTTCAAACTGAATCGACTCTACGTCCGCGATGCGGCCGTCGGCGGCAACGTCGCCCGCTACATCAATCATTCGTGCGCGCCCAACTGCTACACGCGGGTTGTCGGCGACACGATCTGGATCATCGCGGCGCGGAGCATCCGGAAGGGCGAGGAACTGACCTACGATTACTCGACCGACGGAGAGGGGTCGATTCAATGCCGCTGCCGCCCCGGCTGCAAAACGCTGATCTGATGGCGACCGCCGCGGCGCGCCTGCCCGGACCGGCGGCGTGATCTACCTGCACGGCTTCGCCTCGGGCGGGGCCTCCACCAAGGCGACGTATCTCGCGCGCCGCCTGGGCGAATACGGCATCGAGCTCCAGACGCCGGATCTCAACCTGCCCGACTTCTCGACGCTGACCATTACGCGCATGCTCGAGCAGACGCGGGCGCTGCTCGACTCGGCCTCGACCCGGCAGACGATCATCGGGTCCAGTCTGGGCGGGTTCGTCGCCGTCAACGCCGCGCTGAAGTTCGCCGATCGCGTCGACCGGCTCGTGCTGCTCGCCCCCGCGCTCGATTTCGACGGTCCGCGCACCCGGCTCGGCGACGTCGGGTTGGAGCACTGGAAAGCGTCCGGGCAG
>JABFWM010000507.1 GCA_013362195.1 Acidobacteriota bacterium | reverse complement strand
GGCCTGTCGCTCGCGACCGGCGCGATCGCCGGCCTCGCACCGACGATCGTCTTCGCGCGGCGATCGATGGCCGACGCCTTGCGGACACGCGGCTCGAAGGCCGGTCACGCGCCCCGTGTGCGACAGGCGCTCGTCGTCGTGCAAGTCGCCATGACCGTCGTCCTGCTCTGCGGCGCCGGTGTCCTCGTTCGCACCCTCCTCGCGCTGGATCGTGCGCCGATGGGATTCGACGCCCACGACGTGCTCACGATGAGTGTGGCCGTCTCGCCGGCGCGATATACCGCTGAGCGATGCCGCGAGTTCTATCGCGAGGCCGTGACGCGCGTTCGCGCGTTGCCGGGCGTCGAGGCCGCAGCTGCGGGGATCAGCCTGCCGGTGAACGGCAGTCCTCGCGGTGGCACGAGGTTTCACGAGCTGGGCACACCAGAACGTCCCGCGGGCGAACGGCCGACCACCGTCGTGCGTATGGTGGCGCCCGGATACTTCCACACGCTTCGTATTCCCGTGCTGCGTGGACGGGAATTCACCGACGCGGACAACGCGAATCCGATGGCAGGCTTCGTCGTCAACGAGACGTTCGCGCGGACGTATTTTTCAGGGCGTGATCCGTTGGCCTCGTCGATCTCCGTCTGGATGATGGCAGACAACCCATACCTGCCGATCATCGGCGTCGTCGGCGACGTCAGCGAAGGATCGGTGCGGAGCACGCCGAAGCCGACCGTGTTCTACAGTCACGGCCGCATGACGTGGTCGACGATGACGCTGTTCGTGCGCGCGCGCCAGCCGGAGTCCTTCGTCCGGCCGGTCACCGCGGCATTGCACGAGCTCGATCCAACGCTGGTGGTCTCCAACGTTCGCACGATCGAGAGCGCATTAGCCGAGAGCCTGGCGCGCGAACGCATCAGCGCGCTCATCTCGACGAGCTTCGGCGTCGGCGGTCTGATGCTGGCGGCGCTCGGACTCTACGGTCTGCTTGCGTATCTCGTCGCCGAACGGACGAAGGACATCGGCATCCGCATCGCTCTTGGCGCGCGGCTGGCACGCATCACAGGATCGGTCGTCGCCGGCGGGCTCGCGCTCGTCGCCACCGGCGCCGCCATCGGTATCGCCGGCTCGCTGCTGCTCCTGCGGTCGCTCGGCACGTTGCTCTTCGGCGTCACGCCGTACGATGTGCCGACGTACGCGATCGTCGTCGTGCTGCTGGGCGCCATCGCGGCGCTCGCGTCCTACCTGCCCGCGCGCCGCGCTGCGCGCATCGAGCCGCTGACGGCGCTCCGGCAGGAGTAGAAGGGATCCGCACGAAGCAGGGTCGCGCTGGCGCCGACATTCTTTGGAACACTGACGCGATCTTGTGAAGCCGCGTGCGCGCCTCGGATAGAATCGTCGGCATGGGCGACCACCAGCAGATAGCTGAACGTCGGCACCGCATCGAGATGCTTCAGGCGCAAGCGGACCGGCTGCACGCGACGGTTCACGAGAGCTGGAAGGGCGCCATCTACGAAGCCCGCGCAGATCTTGCGGAGGCAGACGCCTGGCTGTTGCGGCCAAGAGAGCAAGAACAGGCCTCCATCGGGTTCGCTGAGTACCGGATTCACCTCGCAAAGACGCGACTCGACTACATCGAAAAACTGGTGGCGACGCACGGCGCGCGGAGTACGCGTCTCGAGTAGGCAGCCGCTCATCGCACCGGCCCCCGCGGCAGAGACCGTGTCGCCGTTCGAGTGCGGAACGTTCCGTATCGGCCGTTGCGCGTCGGCTTCGCGGCGCCGGCTTTGACGTGCACGCGTAGCAACTGCACCACGGAGCGAGCGGATCGCGCTGTGCCTTGAGCTGGTGGCTGCGCTGCGCGCGCCGCTCCGTTCCCGCCGGTAGTTCGGCCCGCTGAGCTCGAAGCCCGCGGGTGATCTCGTCTGGATAGTGAGATTCCCCGCAGTCTCGATCTGCGCTGACGTCGTCACCGCGGTCGGCGATCGGCGCGGCGTCCCTCCGCCAGGGAGAAGGACACACGCAGCGGCTCCGGCGGAACCTTGACGTCCCGGCGCCGTAACATAGTCTGTCTATGTCATGGTCGCCCGCAGGTCTCACGATCCGATTCCTCCCGGCACACTCGAGATGCTGGTCCTTACAGCGCTCGCCCGCCGAAGCACACTGCACGGCTTCGAGATTGCCGAGGCGATTGAGCGGGCCTCGACGGACGTCCTTCGCGTCGAGGAGGGCTCGCTCTATCCGGCACTTCAGCGGATGCTGGTCAAAGGCTGGATCGGCGGCGAGTGGAAGCGGACCGACGAGAACCGCCGCGCGAGATACTACCAGCTGACTGCCGCGGGACGGCGGGAGCTTGCTCGCCGGGTCGAGAGTTATCAGCGAGTGACGGGCGCGATCGCACGCGTGTTGCGGATGGCCTGACTATGCTTCGACGGTTCTGGTTCTTCGTCACCCGCTGGCGGCGCATGCAGGATCTCGACGAGGAGATGCGCCTGCACGTCGAACTCCGCGCTGCCGCGAACAGGCGCGACGGCCTGCACGCCGAGGCGGCCGCGCGCCAGGCGCGCCTCCGATTCGGCAATCCGCTCAAGCTTCGGGAAGAGGCTCGCGACGTGTGGGGATTCGCGGAACTGGAGCGTATCGGTGGAGATCTGCGTCACGCCGTCCGGCGGATCGTCCAGCACCCGGCCCGCACCCTCGTCGTGGTGCTGACACTCGCGCTCGGGATCGGCGCGACGACGGCGATGTTCACGCTGCTGGACGCCATGCTTCTTAAACCGGCCCCCTGGAACACAAGCGGCCGGGTCGTCTGGATCGTGGGCCTCTGGGGTCGCTCGGCCATGCCGCGCAACCTCTCCTACCCCGACTACCTCGTCTACCGCGATCGTGCGGCGACGCTGTCGGGCGTCGCGGCCGAGGGCGGTACGCCCATGGCGATCGGCGGTCCACAGCCGCAGCGCGTACTGGGCGGACTCGTGTCAGGCAACTACTTCGACGTGCTGGGCCTGCGCGCGCAGATCGGCCGCACGTTTGCGCCCGATGAGGACACCGCGCCCGGGGGTCACTCGCTCGTCGTGCTGAGCGACGCGTTGTGGACCGGGCAATTCGGCGCGGATCCCGGCGTGATCGGCACATCGTTAGCCATCAACGGCCAACCGTTCACCATCATCGGCGTGGCTCCGCGTGATTTCACCGGAGCCGCGTTCGCCGCGGACCCGTATCAGCTCTGGATACCGATGGCCATGCAGGGCGCGGCGATGCCGAAGCGCCCCGGCCTCCTGAGCGACGCAAACCAGGCCTGGCTTCGTGTGATCGGACGTCTGCGCGACGGCGTCACGGCGCCCGAGGCGGACGCGGAGGCGCGCGTCATCGCCCGCCAGATTCGTTCGCCGCAAACGCCCGCGGACCAGGAGAAGAGCGCGCGTGTGCTGCCGATGCGCGGCGGCTTGACGCCCTGGGAGCAAGAGAGCCTGGCTTCCGTGTTCGGACTCGTCTCGATCGTGCCCGCGCTGGTGCTGCTCGTCGCGTGCGCGAACGCCGCGAACGTCCTGATGGCGCACCACATGGGCCGCCGCCGAGAGTTCGCCATGCGGCGGGCGATCGGCGCGTCGCGCGGCCGATTAGTTCGCCAACTCGTCACGGAATCATTGGTCGTGGCGTTGCTGGCCGGACTGGCTGGTTTTGGCGCCTCGTTCGTCCTGTCGGCCGTCATCGTGCGCGTCGGCGACGTGCCCTCGGAGGTCTCGGCGCTGCTGGCGCTGGACGGCCGCGCGTTCCTCGCCGCCACGGTCGTCGGGGTCGCCGCGGTCGTCCTCTTCGGTCTCGCCCCCGCGTTGACGACGACGCGATTCGATGTCCTGCCGGTGCTCAAGGACGAGGGCACGACCTCGACCAGCTCGCGCGGTGCGGGCCGGCTGCGCCGGGCCCTGGTCGTCGCACAAGTCGCGCTGTCGCTCACCCTGCTGGTCACGACGGGCCTCTTCGTACAAAGCCTGACGCGGGCCATGCGCGTGGATCCGGGCTTCGATCCACAGGGCCTGGCGACGGTGTCGTTCGACCTGGATCTCCAGGGCTACACACTCGATCGCCGGGCCGCCTTCGTCGAGCGCTTCGTCGAGCGCGCGTCCGCGTTGCCGGGCGTCACGTCCGTGGCCGCCGCAGACATCCTGCCGCTCGGCGGCGAGATGTACGGCGGGACCATCGTCTCCCACACCGGGTCGTCGTCTTCGAAGGCCAGTCTGGCGCGCGTCTCGCCGAAGTATTTCGAGGCGCTCGGTCTGGCGATCCTGCGCGGGCGAGCCTTCAGCCCGGCTGAAGTGGCGGCGGATGCGCCGGTCGCCATCGTCAATGAGACGCTGGCCAGAAGGCTGTGGCCCGGCGTCGATCCGCTCGGCCAGCGCGTGCGCACGGCCGACTCGAAGGACCCATGGCGGGAGGTCGTGGGCGTCGCACGCGACGCCAAGTACCTGTTTCTGACCGAGTCTCCCCTGGGCGCGTACTACATGCCCTTACCACCAGCAGCGAGCGGCACGTTCGTCATCCGGACCACCAGCGATCCCCGCGCGGTCCTGACGTCGTTGACGGACAGCGTGCGCGTGCTCGATCCCGATCTGCCGATCGCCAGGGCACAGACGATGGAAGAGCGGATTCGCCGCAGCGTCAGGCTTCGTCGAGCCGTGGTGTCGCTGCTGGGTGTGCTCGGGGCGCTGACGCTGCTCCTGGCGTCGGTGGGGATTTACGGCGTCGCCTCGCACAGCGTCTCGATGCGCACGCGGGAGCTCGGCATCCGCATGTCGCTCGGCGCACGCGCAAGTGACGTCCTGCGGATGGTCGTCCGGGAGAACCTGTTCCTCTCGCTCTTCGGCGTCGCGATTGGCCTTGGCGTCAGCGCCGCCGCCGCCACGATGCTCGCGTCGTATCTCTTCGGCGTGACCGCCACCGACCCTGCGACGTTCGCGGGCGGCGCGCTCGCGCTCTGCTTCGTCGCCCTGATGGCGAGCTATCTTCCGGCACGCCGCGCGGCCCGCCTCGACCCGCTGGTGGCATTGCGGCGCGAGTAGCGGCCATGTCTGGCGCCCGCCATGACGCTTTGCAATGAATGCGAGGGCTACGTCAGGTTTTCGAGGGCAGCGTGATCACACGCGTCACGCGCGGGCCAGCGCTCGTGCAGCGCTTGCGGCGGCGTGGTTCAGTCGATCGTCGAAACTGGAAAACTCCGTATCGTCGGGACCGGCTCGGCGCGCAACCTGAAGGAAACACGCCAGGTGCACGCTGTCATAACCACGCAGCTGATACCGCTGCGCGAGATTTCCGGCGGCTCGGCACAGCATTTCGGTGACACCGACAGCAAGATACCGTGACCAATCGTCCTCGAGTGCACGCTTCGCCGCGGCCAATGCTGCGGGGCGCAGCGCGCCTTCGCGACGCCGGCGGGCAAGAGCCGCGCGGGCCTCGGGGTAGGCACTCATGGACGTCGTCACGATCGTCGCTCGGGCCACGAGATCCCGGACATCGTGACTGCCAACCTCGGCGACGTAGAGTTTGACCAGACTGCTCGTATCGAGGTAGAGCGTCACCCTCGGTCCTCGAGCACCGCGTCCGCAACCGTCTTCCCATCCTTGATCGGCACGGGACGCTTCGCCCCTTCGGGCTTGCCTCCACTCCAGTGCGCCTGCCCCGCCGCAACCAACGCGTGCGCCCACCCGACGTCATCACGCGTGTCCACAGGCTGAATGCTCGCGATGGCGCGACCTCGCTCGGTGATTACCAATCGAGCGCCCGCGCGGACGCGCTTCAGGTGCCGGCTCAAGTGCGGATTGAGCTCGCGGATGCCAACGGTGGTCATCGTGCCCTTTA
>JABFWM010000152.1 GCA_013362195.1 Acidobacteriota bacterium | reverse complement strand
GACGATCCCGGATTCGTCTTCTTCCTCGAAATGCGCGGCCGCGGCGTGTTCCTGCGCGGCGCGCCGATCGACGTGTCGGCAATCGTGCGCGACCTGCTCTTCGGGCGGATGCGGGCGACGGTGCTCACCTCGGCGACCCTGGCCGTCGACGGCTCGTTCGATTACGTGAAGAGCCGGCTCGGCATCGGCTCGGCCGACGAGATCCGCCTCACGTCGGAGTTCGACTACCGAACGCAGGCGATCCTCTACCTGCCGAAGCGGATGCCCGACCCGCGTTCGCCGCAGTTCATCGCGCAGGCCGGGCGCGAAGTGATCGACATCCTGACGCGCACGCGCGGTCGCGCGTTCGTGCTGTTCACCAGCTACCACAACCTCCGGCAGGTCCACCAGCTCGCGGCCGCGCAGCTCGACTATCCGATCCTCGTGCAGGGCACGGCGCCCCGATCGTCGCTGCTGCGCGACTTCAAGGCCACGCCCCACGCGGTGCTGTTTGCCACCTCCAGCTTCTGGCAAGGCGTCGACGTCGTCGGCGAGGCGTTGAGCTGCGTGATCATCGACAAGCTGCCGTTCGCGTCGCCCGGCGATCCGATCACGTCGGCGCGCATCGACGCGATCAGCGCGCGCGGCGGGTCGGCCTTCGGTGAGTACCAGATCCCGCTCGCGATCCTCGCGCTGCAGCAGGGGCTCGGGCGGCTGATTCGCCATCGCCAGGATCGCGGCGTCCTGGCCGTCCTCGATCCGCGGCTGCGGACGATGGGCTACGGACGGCGGTTCCTGGCGTCGCTCCCGCCGGCGCCCGTGACCCACGACATCGACGCGATCGAGCGGTTCTTCGATGGCGACCTCGAGGGCCATGTCTGAGCCGCGAGCGGAACGGAGCGAGGCGGCGAAGCGGCGAGCGAGTGACGCGAGCCTGAGCGCGCGGGGGAGCGACGCCGGCGCGGAGCGCCGACCCGCGAGCGACGTCATTCGGCCGATCCTCAAATGGGCGGGCGGCAAACGGCAGTTGCTGCCCGAACTGCGGCCGTACTATCCGCAGCGCTTCGATCGCTACTTCGAACCGTTCGTCGGAAGCGGCGCGGTCTTCCTCGATCTGCACAACAGGGGGCTCCTCGACGGGCGCGTGGCGCGGCTGTCGGACATCAACGCGGACATCATCGGCGCGTACCGGATGGTCCGCGATGCGGTCGACGAAGTGATCGGCGCCCTGCGCGGTCTCGAATCGAGATATCGCGCCGACGCGGCCGCGTCGTTCTACGCGGTGCGCGATCGCGAGTTCAATCCGGCACGGCGCGGGATCCGCGCGTCGGCGGATCCGGCCGGCGCCTATACGCCGGCGCTCGCGGCCATGCTGATCTTCCTCAATCGCACCGGCTACAACGGCCTGTTCCGGCTGAACGCGAGCGGCGATTTCAACGTGCCGGCGGGGCGTCACGCGCGCCCCCGCATCTGCGACGAGACGAACCTGCGGCACCTGAGCGCGGCCTTCAATCGGCCGGGCGTCTCGCTCGACGTCCGCGCCTTCGATGCGGCGCTCGCGGACGCGCGGGCGTCGGATTTCGTGTACCTCGACCCGCCGTACGCGCCGCTGAGCACGACGGCGCGGTTCACGTCCTATACGGCCGGAGGCTTCGGGCCCACGGAACAAGCCCGGCTGCAGGAAGTGGTCATCGCGCTCGCCTCGCGCGGAGCATTCGTGCTGCTCAGCAACTCGTCGGCGCCTGAGATTCGCCGTCTGTATGAATCCGAGCGCGCCCGCGACGCCGGTCTCCGCGCCAAGACGGTCCCGGCGCGCCGCGCCATCAACTCACAGGCCGCGAACCGCGGCCCTGTCCGTGAGTACGTGATCACCAACATCGCGAAGTGAGCGGTGGTCGGCGCCCCACTCGGCGACCGACGGTCCGGCAAGCGATATGCGGTGTTACACTAAGTGAGCACTGCCAACTCAGGAGGACTCATGAGGGGAGCCACGATCCGCCGGACCTTCGCCATCTGCGCGCTCGCAGTCGGGCTCGCGCTGATCGCGGCGCCGGCCTCGGCTCAGAGCGGCCAGGTCAAGGGCAAAGTCACCGATGCCAAAGGTCAGCCGATCGACGGCGCGAAGGTGACGATCGCCAACATCGAGACCGCCGGCCGGAAGCTCGAGACGAAGACGAACAAGAAGGGCGAATACATCCAGATCGGCCTGCAGCCGGGGCGCTACACGATTACCGTCGAGAAGGGCGACCTGAAGGACACCAAGCACGTCCAGATCCACCTCGACATGTCCGAACTGAATTTCACGCTCGCGCCCGGCACCGGGACCGTCTCCAAGGAAGACGCCGCGAAAGCGGCGGCCAAGAACGCCGCCATCCAGAAGGCGTTCGGCGACGGCGTGCAACTGAGCAACGAGGGCAAGAACGAAGAGGCGATCGCGAAATTCCAGGAAGTGCTCGCCACCGTCCCCAAGTGCGCGGAATGCTACGCGAACATCGCGACGATTCAGGCGCGCATGAAGGAGTACGACAAGGCCGAGGCTTCCTTCAAGCAGGCGATCGAAGTCAAACCGGATTTCGCCGAGGCCTACAACGGGCTCGCCACCGTCTACAACACCCAGAAGAAGTTCGACCTGGCTGCCGAGACGAGCAAGAAGGCGGCGGAGCTGGGCGGCGCGGCAGCGGGCGGCGCCGGCAACGCATCCGTCGCGTTCAACCAGGGCGTCATCCTCTGGAACGCCGGGAAAATCGCCGATGCCAAGGCGCAGTTCGAACAGGCCGTCAAGATCGACCCGAACATGGCGGAAGCGCATTACTGGCTCGGCATGGCGACGGTGAACGAAGGCAAGACCGCCGAAGCCAAGCCGCACTTCGAGACGTACCTGAAGCTCGCGCCGACCGGCCAGTACGCCGAAACCGCGAAGAGCATTCTCTCGACGATTAAATAGGTTCACGGGGTCCAACGGGTCCGGGTCCTCCCCCTCGAATGGCTGCGTGAGACACATCGCCGACAACGTTGCCGCCGTACGCGAACGGATCGCGGCGGCGGCGGACAAGGCTGGCCGTCGCGCCGAGAGCGTCCGGCTGGTGGCGGTGTCGAAGACCTTTCCCGTCGAGAACGTCCGCGCCGCGTACGACGCGGGGCAACGTGATTTCGGCGAGAACAAGGTGCAGGAAGCGCTGCAGAAGATCGGCGAACTTGCCGAATTACCGATCAGGTGGCACCTCATCGGGCACTTGCAGTCGAACAAGGCGCGAAAGGCCGGTCCGGCATTTGCCGCGATTCATTCGATCGACTCGATTGATCTGCTCGAGCGCGTCGACGCGGCCGCCGCGGACGCGGGCGCGGCGCCCGAGGTGCTGATTCAAGTCGACCTCGCCGGCGAGGCCACGAAACACGGCGCCGCTCCGGAAGATGTGGCGGCGATTGCGCGGGCGGCGCGCACGTGCCGCGCGGCTCGGCTCACCGGGTTGATGCTGCTGCCGCCGTGGTCCGAAGACCCCGAGGTCGCACGCCCGTATTTCCGGCGCCTTCGCGAACTGCGCGATCGCCTCGTCGATCAGGGCGTCGATGCCGCCGCCCTTCGCGACCTGTCGATGGGCATGAGCCACGATTACGACGTCGCCATAGAAGAGGGTGCCACGATCGTCCGCGTCGGCACTGCCATATTCGGTCAACGAACAGTGAGGACCTGATGTTCGAACGCACGCAGCCCAAGCGCCCCGTCACCGACGATCCCGTGGCCCCGCAGCCGCCCGAACGCGTGATGCGCGTCGGCCCGCTCGACCTGCGCCAGCATCGCTTCCGCACCGTCATGCGCGGCTACGACAAGACCGAAGTCGTGGCGCTCCTCACCGAGGCGGCGGACGACTACGAGCAGGCCCTCCGCGAGATCGATCGGATGCGGAGCGACCTGCAGCGCATGGAGGGGCTGCTCGCGGAGCACCGCGAGCGGGAAGCGAACCTCCGCAACACGCTGCTCACCGCGCAGCGGCTCGCCGACGAAGTGAAGGACGCCGCGCAGAACGAGGCGAAGCTGATCGTGCGCGAGGCGCAGGGACGCGCCGATCTGCTGCTGCAGAAGGCGCAGCTGCGGCTCGAGGAAGTCGACCGCGACATCAACGAGCTGAAGCTGCGGCGCCGCGACACCGAAGGATCGCTCGAAGCGACGATCCAGGCGCTCTATCGCGCGCTCGAGTTCGTGCGCGACCAGGATCAGCAGCGCGCCGACGAGAAGGTCCTGCTCCATCGTCCGCGCCAGGCCGAGGCGCCGCGCGCGGACGTGCGCGGCGATGAGCAGCGAAAAGCCGGCAGCTGAGACCATCGTCTCGATTCGCGTCATTCCCCGCTCGCCCCGCACCCGCGTCGACGGGATGCGGGGCGGCGCATTTCTGATCCGCCTCAGCGCGCCGCCGCTCGAAGGGGCGGCCAACGACGCGCTCGTCGCCTTTCTTGCCGACACGCTCGACCTGCCACGCAGCCGCATCCGCATCGTCTCGGGCGAGAAGTCGCGCGACAAGCGCGTCGGCGTCAGCGGGCTGGACGAGGCGCGGATCGCGGCGAAGCTGATCCCCTGATGCTCGTCCTGCGGCACATCCGGCAGTTGATCACCTGCGCCGGCGCGGCGCATCGCGGACGGTCGCTATCCGGGGTCGCGGCGATCGTCGCCGGCGCGGTTGCCGCCGCCGGCGTACGCATCGTCTTCGCGGGCCGCGACGCGGATCTGCCGCCGGCGATCGCGGCGGCCGCGGACGCGCAGGTCATCGACGCCGCCAGGTACTCGGTGGTGCCCGGCTTCGTCGATGCGCACACGCACGCGATGTTCGCCGGCGATCGCCGCGACGAGCTGCGCCGGCGGCTTGCCGGCGCGACCTACCCGGAAATCGCCGCCGCCGGAGGCGGCATTGTCGCGACGGTCGCGGCCACGCGCGCGGCATCCGACCGTGACCTCGTTGAGGCCACGCGGCGCCGGCTCGACGAGATGCTGGCGTGCGGAACGACGACCGCCGAGATCAAGAGCGGGTACGGTCTCGACGTGGAGAGCGAGCTGAAGATGCTGCGCGCCATCCGCACGCTCGACGCGTCGCATCCGATCGACATCGTCGCGACGTTTCTCGGCGCCCACGAGATCCCGCTCGAGTACCGGACGCGCCGCCACGACTACGTGCGGCTCGTCATCGACGAGATGCTGCCGCGCGTCGCCGACGAGCGGCTGGCCGAGTGGTGCGACGTCTTCTGCGAGACGAACGTGTTCACGCCGGACGAATCGCACAGGATCCTGGAGGCAGGGCTGCGCCGGGGCCTGAACGCACGGATCCACGCCGACGAACTCGGTCCGAGCGGCGGGTCGCTGGTCGCGGCGGCGGTCGGCGCACGCTCCGCCGACCATCTGATCTTCGTGCCCGAGGACGGCATTCGCGCGATGGGGGATGCTAACGTCATCGCGACGCTGCTCCCGAGCGCGGCGTTCTATCTGAAGCTCGGCCGATTCGCCCCGGCGCGGGCGCTCATCGATGCCGGCGTGCCCGTCGCCCTGGCAACCGACGTCAATCCGGGCGGCGGGTTCTCGCCGTCGATGCCCTTTGCGATGACGCTCGCGTGCTTTGCGATGGGGATGACCTTCGAGGAATCACTGGCGGCGGCGACCATCAACGGGGCGCGGTCGCTGGATCGCGCCGACACGATTGGCAGCCTCGAGGCCGGCAAGTTGATGGACGCCGTGCTGATCGCGGGCGATCCCATCGATCTGATTCGCGTGGGCGCCGCGTCGATCGGCGGCGTCATCAAACGCGGGCGCCGCATGTCAATCGCCGGGCCTGAAGATCCGGCCTACCCGTGACGTTGTAGGCCGGGTCTTCAGGCCCGGCT
>JABFWM010000178.1 GCA_013362195.1 Acidobacteriota bacterium | reverse complement strand
GGTCGGCCACAGAACAACACAGAAAAACACTGAACGGAAGAACCCTTGATTGTGTTCTTCTGTGTTCTTCTGTGGCGATCCCCCGTGTTGTGCTGTGGCTCTCCGTCACTGGTTCGTCGTGGCCGGCTTCACCGTCGGGTACTTGATGCCGAGCTGATCGAGGTAGGTCTTGTACCGCGTCGGGTCGTAGTAGTACTTCTTCATCTCGGGGCGGTACTTGTCCATTGTGGCCTTGTTCAGCCAGATCGCGGGCTGATCCTGGTCGCGGAGCAGCGGCTGATATTTCGTCTCCTTCGTCTGCTCGTTCCTGAAGTAGTCCCACGCCTGCTGCACGAGCTCCGGCGTCATCACCAGATCGAGCAGCGTCATCGCCTGGACCTTCGCGCCGGCGATCACCCCCTTGTGCGCGATGGGCGTGGCCATCGCGATGGCGTTCGCCCAGTTGTGGCCGGGGAGGCCGGGAATGTTCGACGGATACCGCAGCGTGACGGTGGGCACGTTCCACGAGATGTCGCCGATGTCATCCGAGCCGCCGCCGTTGTTCTCCTTCACGGGCCCCTGCAGGCTCTCGCGCAGTTTGACCGTCAGCCCGTCCGCTTTCGGGTTCTTCAACTCCTTCTGCAGCGCCTTGGCGAGCTGCTGGTCGTCGTCGCTCCACCGCGGCAGGCCGACCTTCTGGATGTTCGCCCAGGTGGTTTCAGCCACCACCTTGTTGAAGTGCTGCGGCCACGCGGAGCCGAGGACCTTGGTCGGCAGCAGCTCGACGCCGCTCATCATCGCCGCGGCCCGGGCCATCGTGTCGCCGGTCTCCCACAGGTCCTTGATGTGCTGATAGTCGGTCTCGCGGAAGTAGTACCAGACCGACGCGGTGCGCGGGACGACGTTCGGCTGATCGCCGCCGTCGGTGATCACGCTGTGCGACCGCTGGCTGAGACGCAGGTGCTCGCGCCGGAAATTCCAGCCGATGTCCATCAGCTCCACCGCGTCGAGCGCGCTGCGGCCGCGCCACGGGTTGCCGGCGGCGTGCGCCGTCTCGCCCAGGAAGGAATACTGCACGGACACGAGCCCGGTGCCGTCGCGCGGTCCCCACGACACGTCGAGCTGATCGCTGACGTGCGTGAACAGCGCGACGTCCACGTCCTTGAAGAGGCCGGCGCGGATGAAGTACGCCTTCGTGCCGACCAGCTCCTCGGCGGTCCCGGTCCAGATCCTGAGCGTGCCGGGGAGGTGCTCGCGCTCCATGATCTTCTTCACCGCGAGCGCGGCCACGATGTTCACGGCCTGGCCGGAGTTGTGTCCTTCGCCGTGGCCGGGCGCGCCTTCGATGATCGGCTCGTGCCAGGCCACGCCCGGCTTCTGCGACGCCTGCGGGATGCAATCGATGTCGGATCCGAGCGCGATCACCGGCTTGCCGGATCCCCAGCTCGCCATGAACGCGGTCGGCACGCCGGCAATGCCTTCCTGCACCGAGAACCCGTTGGTCTTGAGGACATCGACGAGATAGCGCGTGGTCTCGAACTCCTGGAACCCCAGTTCGCCGTAGCTGAAGATCTGATCGACCATCCGCTGCGCGAACACCGCGCGGGACTCCACGTCCGCGACGGCTTCCTGCTTCAACGCCTCGAGCCGTGGACGGGCCTTCGGCGCCGCCGCCTTCTGCGCCACCGGCACCGCGACCGCGCCCGCCGCGAGCATCACTGCGAATACAGAGGACCGGCCCCTCATCGAGCACTCCTTGAACAGCGACAATCCGTGTGCATCCCTGCACATCCTGGTCGATGATCCGTGGTCGTGGATCATCCGTGGTGAATTATAGGCTGGCCGCGAGTGCGATAATGGAAGACATCCGATGCTGACCGTGGATCGGTTCGCTCGACCGCTGCGCAGCCTCCGCATCTCCGTCACGGACCGCTGCAACCTGCGCTGCCAGTACTGCATGCCGGAGCCGGAGTACGTGTGGCTGCCGCGCGAGAGCCTGCTCACGTTCGAGGAAACGACGGCGCTGGTGGACGCGTTCGCGTCGGTCGGCGTCGATCGCGTTCGCATCACCGGCGGCGAGCCGCTGCTGCGCCGCAATCTCCCCGAACTGATCGAACAGCTCGCGGCAAGGCCGTTGCTCGCCGATCTGTCGCTGACGACCAACGGCGTGCTGCTGCGCGAGCACGCCGCGGCGCTGCGCGCCGCGGGCCTTCATCGGATCACGATCAGCCTGGATACGCTGCGTGAAGACCGGTTCCGCGAGATCGCCCGCTTCGACGAGCTGCCCGCGGTGCTCGCCGGCATCGATGCCGCCGCCCGGGCCGGCTTTGCGTCGCTCAAGATCGACAGCGTCGTGCTGCGCAACCGCAATGACGACGAACTGGTGCCGCTCCTCGAGTTCGGGAGGTCAGTGGGCGCCGAAGTGCGCTTCATCGAATACATGGACGTGGGCGGCGCCACGCGCTGGTCGCCGGACGCCGTCGTGTCGCGGCAGGAGATCCTCGCGCGCGTCGGCGCGGTCTACGGCGCCATCGAGCCGCTCGGCGGCCGCGCGTCGGCGCCCGCGGAACGGTTCCGTCTGCCCGACGGCACCACGTTCGGGATCATCGCCTCGACCACCGAGCCGTTCTGCGCCGCATGCGATCGCAGTCGCCTGACCGCTGATGGGCTGTGGCTGCTCTGCCTGTACGCGCGGGGCGGCGTCGACCTTCGCCGGCCGCTGCGGGAAGGGGCCACGGGCGAGGAGATCGCGCGCCTCATTACCACCGTCTGGTCGATGCGCGCGGACCGCGGCGCCGAAGAGCGCCTGGGCGCCGGCGCGCGCGAGCCGCTCATCCCTCTCGCCGCGCTCAAGCGCGACGCGCACCTGGAGATGCACACGCGCGGCGGCTGATGCTCGCCGGCGGGTCTGAAGAGCCCGCCCTGCACCGGTCTTGCGGCGCGCGGGTCTTGACCGGGCACCGCTCGATATGCGCGTGGCTATCGAGTGACTCTGAACGCGATATACAGCAGGTCCCCGTCGCGTTCCACCTGCAGCGCGACGGCCGTTCCCTGTTTCAGCACCGCCGCCAGGCGCTTCAGGTCCGCCATGGTGCGCACGGGCGTTCCGTTGAGCGCGCGCACGATGTCGCCCGGCATCAGTTTCCCCTGCTGCGAGTACGGGGCATCGGGCGCGACGTCGACCACGACGGCGCCGTCCTTCGCTCGCACGTCGGTCAGCATCTTGGCCACGCGCTCCGTCAGATCGACGACGAGGATGCCGAGTTCGGGCAGCGTCTCGTGCGGGATCGATTCCACTTCCTGCAGACGGCTCGCGTCGTTCTCGCGTTCGGCAACCGTGACCGACACGCTGCGCCGCTCGCTGCCGCGCTGAACGTCGAGCCGCACCACGTCGCCAACCGGACGGGTGTAGAGATTGACGCGGAACTGCCGCCCGTTCTCCATGCCCTTGCCGTCCAGCGACAGCACCACGTCGCCCGGCTGCAGACCGGCGCGTGCGCCTGGTCCATCGGGGTCCACGTCGGCCAGGATCACACCGGCCTCGTCGGGCAGGCCGAGCGCTTCGGCGAGCACGGGCGTGACCGTCTGCGGCGAGACGCCCACCTCGCCGCGCTTGACGCGCCCGTGACGGCGGATCTGCGTAAAGACGTTGCGCACGATGTTGGCGGGCGCGGCGAAGCCGATCCCTTCACTCCCGCCGGACTGCGTGTAGATGAGCGTGTTGATGCCGACCAGCCGTCCCTCGGTGTCGACGAGCGCGCCGCCGCTGTTGCCGGGATTGATGGGAGCGTCGGTCTGGATGTAGATCATCGGGTCTTCCGGCTCGAGCTGACGGGCCACCGCGCTCACCACGCCCATCGTCACGCTCGATTCGAGGCCGAGCGGACTGCCGAACGCGAGCACCAGCTGCCCGGGCCGGAGCGTGTCGGAGTCGCCGAACGGCAGCGTGGGCAGCCCCTTCGCTTCGACCTTGACCACCGCGAGATCCGTCTCGTGATCGATCGCGACGATCTTCGCGGCGACCACGCGGCCGCGGCGCTTGACGATCGATCGGGCCGGCGCCCCGCCGGACGCCGCGAACGGCAGCTCGACTTCGAGCCGCGTGGCGTTCTCGATCACGTGCGCGTTGGTGACGATGTAGCCATCGGCATCGAGGATGACGCCCGATCCGCTGCTGCGCTCGATGACGGGATCGCCGGTCGTGCGCTGGTTCTGTTCCTCCGGCGGCGCGTAGCCGGTCACGAAGATCTGCACCACCGACGCGCTGACCTTCTCGGCGAGATCCTGAAGCGATCGCGAGAGTTCGCCGAGCGCCTGCGTCCGCGGCGGCGCTGCGGCGGGCTGCGCGTACACGAGCGGCGCGCAGAGCAGCGACAGCACGCCCGACAACATCACGGCGCGGAGGTACATCATCCCCTCAGAGTAGCACCGCCGCGCCGGCCGTCCGCTACGGCGTACCGCCCGGCGAGGTCACTTTGACGACGTAATAAAGGAACGGGGCCTTGACGTTCTTGAACAGGTGCGGGACGCCATTGGGCACGATGACGATGTCGCCCTTGACGAGCGGGCGCTCGTCACCCGAGGCGATCGCCTCGCCGCGGATCTCCCCCGGCGCCGTCGTCTGTCCGTTCGTCACCTGTCCGCCGGTGACGATCGTCGCGGTGCCGTCGAGCACGTAGATGACGTCGGTGTCGCGCGCGTGCACCTCCGCCTGGCCGTCACGATCCCGGCGGCCGGCAAACAGCTTGTACGCGCCGGTCTCGATCATCTGGCCGCCCTTCGCGAAGGCGGCGGACACCTTCTCGGCTGGCATGTAGACGACCTTCTTGTCCTCGCTCTGGGCGAAGGCACCGGTCGCGAGAATGGTGAACACCGCCACGGCGGATGCGCGGACCACGAATCGTGTCATGTGAATCCTCCTGCGGGGAACAATACACGGCCTTGCCGCGCGCGCGCGTGTCGGGAACGGCGACGCCGGCGACCGAGGCGTCTTGTGGATGGCGCGCGACGCGGGCCGCGGTGCCCGCTCTGTGGCGCCGCTACTGCTTCTCGATGTGCACCAGGTAGGCCTCGACCATCAAAAGGTTCTTCTCACCCGATTGACGGACGATGGTGAGCAGGCGATCCATCTTCACGACTTCCTCGAGCTGCTCGTCGATGAACCATTGCAGGAAGCTCTGCGACATGTAGTCGTTGTCCTTGACCGCGATCTGCATCAGGCCCGTGATCTGCCCGGTGACCTCCTGCTCCCAGGTCAGCGCCGCCTGCACCGCTTCCTCCGCGTTCGCGAACACCGGCTTGGGCGCCGGGATGGCGGGAATCTGCAGCTCCGCTTTCGTGTCGAGCACGTAGTTGATGAACGTCATCGCGTGCGTTTTCTCTTCGTCCGCCTGCGCGAAAAACAACTTCGTGAGCAGCGTGAGCTGCTTCTGGCGGAAGTGCGCCGCAATGCTCAGGTACTGCATGTGCGCGCCGAATTCGTTTCCAATCTGCTGATTGATGGCCCTGGCCAGATCACGGCTGATTAGCACGTCGTCGCCCTCCGCCTCAATTCTATCCCTTGCAATCCGTTTGTGCCGCCAGTATGGTGCTGCTCGCGGGGCCGTGCAATTCGCGCCCGGGAGACGCTCGATGGCACAAGCCACGTGGCCATTGGTCCAGCGGAAATTCGGGGAAACGACGCGACGGGACGCCTGGTGGATTCAGCCGCTGCTGGTGTTCGTCGCGCTCTCGGCGTTCATCATCTACGCGACGTGGGCGGCGTTGCAGGGCGACCACTTCGAGTACGGTCCCTATCTCTCGCCGTTCTATTCGCCGCTGCTGTTCGGCAGCAGCGCGCATGCGTGGTTCGGGCCGAAGCCGGCCTGGTGGCC
>JABFWM010000676.1 GCA_013362195.1 Acidobacteriota bacterium | reverse complement strand
ACGAAGGATACGCCGCCTTTCGTCATTCAGCCGATCCACAACATTCGGTTATATCTCCTTTACTGATTACCTCTGGTTCAATACGAAGAAGCGGCAGGAGTTCGTCCGCATCACCGACGATGTGGCCGCGATCGTCAGGAAGAGCGGCGTCGAGGACGGCATGGTGCTGGTCTCCGCCATGCACATCACCGCCGGCGTCTACGTCAATGATTGGGAGGACGGCCTCATCGAAGACTTTCAGGCGTGGCTCGAGAAGCTTGCGCCGGCGGGACTGCCGTACCGGCACCATCAGACCGGCGAGGACAATGCGGACGCGCACCTCAAACGCACGCTGATGGGTCATCAGGTGATGCTGCCGATTACCGGCGGCGCGCTGGATCTCGGCCCGTGGGAGCAGGTGTTCTACGCCGAGTTCGATGGCCAGCGGCGCAAGCGCGTCGTCGTCAAAGTCATGGGCGCGTGACGGCCGGGCGCGCGTATCCGGATCGTCCGATTGTCGGCGTCGGCGCGGTCGTGCTGGCCGAGGGCGGGCGCATTGTCCTCGTGCGCCGGCGCTACGAACCGCTTGCGGGCGAGTGGAGCCTGCCGGGCGGCGTGGTTGAAGTCGGGGAAACGCTCGAGGCGGCGGTCGCGCGCGAGGTGCTCGAGGAAACGGGGCTCGACGTGCGGGTGGGCCCGGTCGTGGACGTCTTCGATCGCATCACGTTCGACGCCGACCGCCGCGTCCACTATCATTTCGTGCTCGTGGACTATCTCTGTCATGCGGCGGGCGGCACCCTCGGCTCCGGATCCGACGCGAGCGACGTCGCGCTGGTCGAGCCCGCGTCGCTCGAACAGTTCAGGCTGACCGGGAAAGCGGTCGACGTGATCGCGCGTGCGCTGCGCATGGCACGGGGGACGGCGACATCATGACTGCGGTACTGCTCGCGTTCGCCCTCATCATGCAGACCGCGCCGGCTGCCGCGCAGCGTCCCGCTGCCGCCCCGGCCGCGCTGAAGGCGCGGCTGCGCCTCAGCGTCGTGAAGATCGAGGCGCCCGCCGCCGCGGCCCCGGATCCGTACGGCGAACTCGGCGGATTGCTGGCGCGGATGCTCGCGCCGGAAGGGCCGGTCGACATCGACTATGTCGTCGCCGGCGATTCGATGCGCGCCGACGTGCAGGGACGCCTGGCGACGCTGCCGCGCGGCTCGATCGTGCTGCAGCGCGTCGGCGATGCGGCGATGCGCATCCTGAACCCGGGCAACAAGACCTGGTACGCGCTGTCCACCGATCAGAACGTCGGCGGCCTGCTCGGCGCGCCTGACGTGCAGGTCGAGCCGACCGGCGAAACCGCGACGATCCTCGGTCAGCGCGCGCAGCGGTTCCGCTTCTCGGAAACGCTGCGCCTGCCGGCGCTCGAGGGCGTGACGCTCCCGCCGGACTTTCCCCGCGAGCTGCAGTTCACGGGCGATCTGTGGTCGACCGACGCGTTTTCCGGCGAGGGCTACGCGAACATCTTCCGTACGCTGCAGGCGTTCGCCGCGGTGCCGGGCATGGAGGCGCTCACCGCCGGCGGCCGCTTTCCGCTCCGGCTGCACCTGCGATCGACCTTCATGGCCGGATACGAACTGCGCAGCGAGGTGACCGCCATCGGTCCCATGCAGCCGAACCCCTCACTGTTCGAAGTGCCCGCGGATTACCAGAAGGTGCAGCCCCCTGTCGGCGGCATGCACGAACCGTAGAATCGCAGCCATGGCCTTGTCACGCTCCGACGCGTTCACGCTGATGACCGAATACACGCAGAGCGAGAGCCTGCGCAAACACATGCTCGCGGTCGAGGCCGCCGTGCGCGGCTACGCACGGCACTTCGGCGAAGACGAGGACGACTGGGGCGTCGTCGCGCTGCTGCACGATTTCGACTACGAGCGCTATCCCGACCCGGAGAACCATCCGTTCCGCGGCGTCGAGATCCTCAAGGAGAAAGGCTATCCCGAGTGGGTGACGCGCGCGATCCTGTCGCACGCCGATTATTCGGGCGTGCCGCGTGAATCGCGCCTGGAGAAGACGCTCTACGCCTGCGACGAGATGTCGGGCTTCGTGACCGCGGCCGCGCTCGTCCGGCCGTCGAAGAGCGTGCTCGACCTCGAAGCCTCGTCGGTCATGAAGCGGATGAAAGACAAGGCCTTCGCGCGTGCGGTGAGCCGCGAGGACTTGAAGCGCGGCGCCGAGGAGCTGGGCCTGCCGCTCGACCAGCACGTCGCCAATGTGATCAGCTTCATGCGCGAACGCGCGGAAAGCCTCGGGCTCAAGGGAACGCTGTGACTTCCGCCTGAAGGCCGAAGCTACGAAGAGAGAGAGTACGCGGGCGCGCGTCTTTCTCCAGTCCCTCCGTAGCTTCCGCCTTCAGGCGGAAGAGAACACGCGTCAGCAACTTTCCGTATACAGTACCCACCGACTCATGGACGTGACCGTCGCGCCAACGACCGAGCCCGCCGTCCGCCTGGACGACGTGACGGTCATCTATGGAAACAATCGCGCGCTGAAGAATGTCACGGCGGCGTTCGCCCGCGGCGCGGTGGGGCTGCTCGGCCCCAACGGCGCGGGCAAGAGCACCATGCTGAAGTCGCTGCTCGGCTTCGTGAAGCCCGACGCCGGCCAGATGCAGGTGCTCGGGATGGACGTCGCGAAGGATCCGCTGAAGATCCGCGCGCGCATCGGCTACATGCCGGAAACCGATGCCCACATTCCGGGCATGAACGCCGTGTCGTTCGTCGCCTATTGCGGGCAGCTTGCCGGCCTGCCCGGCGTGGACGCGATGCAGCGCGCCCACGAGGTGCTCTACTACGTCGGGCTGGGCGAGGCGCGGTACCGCAACGTCGAGACCTACTCGACCGGGATGAAGCAGCGCATCAAGCTGGCCCAGGCGCTCGTCCACGATCCCGATCTGCTGTTTCTCGACGAGCCGACCAACGGCATGGACCCCAAGGGGCGCGACGAGATGCTCGAACTGATCCGCGACCTCGGGCGCAACAAGGGCGTGAGCCTGATCCTCTCGTCGCACCTGCTGCCCGACGTCGAGTACACCTGCGACTACGTCGTGGTGATGGACAAGGGGCAGGTCGCGACGCAAGGGCCGATCAACGAGCTGAAGGGGCCTGCGGGACGCGTCTTCGAGCTGCGCGTCAAAGGAGACCTGCGCGGCTTCGTCGACGTGCTCGCGCGCGAGGGGATGGACGTGCACGCGACCGACGAAGACGTCATGCGCGTGTTCGTGCCGGCGGGCGCCGGAGATCAGCGCGCGATCTTCTCGGCGGCGTCGCGCTTCGGCGCGCAGGTGCGGCACCTGCGCCCGAGCGTGCCGACGCTGGAAGACGTGTTCGCGAGGGCGATAGGAGAAGAATAGGCGTGCCGATTCACGACCAGAGTTACCGCCGTTATGGGGGGACCAGGGCGATGCCCGGCCGGTCCTGGACGGTCATCGCCTGGGCCGGGGTCGTCACGATGGTGAAGAAGCGGATCTTTCTCGGTCTGCTGCTCTTCGCCTGGCTTCCGTTCGTCGCGCAGGCGGTTCGCCTGTACTTGAGCGCGAATTTCGCCCAGCTCGCGATGATCGCCCCGACGGCCGAGACGTTCCGCGAGTTCCTCGACTACCAGAACTTCTTCGTGTTCGTGATCACCGTCTATGTCGGCGCGGGGCTCATCGCCAACGATCGGCGCGCCAACGCGCTCCAGATCTACCTCTCCAAGCCGCTCATGCCCGCGGAGTACATCACCGGCAAACTCGCGGTGCTGTTCGTGTTCCTGATCGCGGTGACGCTCGTGCCGGCGTTCCTGCTGCTCCTGCTGCAGATCTTGTTCGCCGGCAGCTTCGCCTTCGCCCGGAAGAACCTCTTCCTCGTTCCAGCGATCACGGTCGCGTCCGTCCTGCAGGTGATGCTCGCCTCGTTCACGGTCCTGGCGCTGTCGTCGTTGTCGAAAAGCGCGCGCTTCGTCGCGATCATGTATGTCGGCGTGCTCTTCTTCACGAAGGCGATTTTCGGCGTTCTCTACGCCATCACCGGCTCCTCGGGGCCGTCCTGGGTGTCTCCCGGCGACAATCTCGCACAGGTGGTCGACGTCATCTTCAGGCTGAAGCCCCGCTACGCGACGCCGTGGCAGGTCTCGCTGCTCGTGATCGTCGCGCTGATCGCGATCTCGATCTCCATTCTCGAGCGCCGGGTACGCGGGGTCGAGGTGGTCACATGAGCGTTCCCGCCGCCGCTCCCGCCACGCCGGCGCCCGCCTCGTCCAGCGCCGCGGCGGCCGTCGTGTCTGCCGACCAGGTGTCGAAGTGGTACGGCCAGGTGATCGGACTGAACGACGTCAGCGTCGCCGTGCCGCAGGGCATCACCGGGCTGCTCGGCCCGAACGGCGCAGGCAAGTCGACGTTCATGAAGCTGATTACCGGCCAGCTGCGGCCGAGCAAGGGCACCGTCAAGGTGCTCGGCGAACCGATCTGGCGCAATCCGCACCTCTATTTCCAGATCGGGTTCTGCCCCGAGCAGGACGCGTTCTACGAGCGCATGACCGGGCTCGAATGGGTGCGGGCGCTGGTGCGGCTGAACGGGCTCGACGAGAAGGCCGCCGACGACGCGGCAAGGCGGGCCGTCGCCGCCGTCGATCTGGTGGAGGCGCAGGACAAGAAGATTGGCGCGTACAGCAAGGGCATGCGGCAGCGCATCAAGCTGGCGCAGGCGATCGTCCACGATCCGCAGCTCTTGATCCTCGACGAGCCCTTGTCGGGCATGGATCCGCTCGGCCGCCGCAAGACGATCCGGTTGATTCGCGAATGGGGGCGTGCGGGCAAGAGCATCATCGTCTCGAGCCACATCCTCCACGAGATCGAGTCGATGACCTCGAACATCCTGCTGATCAACAACGGCCGGATCCTCGCCGAGGGAGACGTCCATCAAATCCGCGAGCTCATCGACGAGCACCCGCACACCGTCTACGTGCGATCCGAGGATCCGCGGCGCCTCGCGCGCCAGTTCCTCGAGCGCGACGACGTGATCAGCCTGCGCTTCGAGTCGGGCGCCGTCGTCGTCGAGACGGCAAAGCCCGACGCGTTCTACTCGCGGTTGACCGACATCGCCGCCACCGGGGAGTATGGCGCGATCGAAGAGGTCACCTCGCCTGACGACAACCTGCAGGCGGTGTTCCAGTACCTGGTGAAGTCATGAACGAGACGACCGCGGCCGCCCGCCCGATTCCCAAGGCGCCCGGTTACGCGACGGCGGCGCTGCGCATCTTCGACGTGTCGATCAGCGAGATGCTCTGGTCGCGCCGCACCATCTTCATGGCGCTCGTCGTCGGCGCGCCGGTGCTGATCTCGCTCGTGCTGCGCGCCGTGGACCTGCTCGGTGCGCCCGTGTTCGAGGTCAACGGAACACGGATGGCGGGGCCCGCCATCTTCGGCCTGATGATCTGGGTCTTCTATCTCCGCTTCACCGTTCCCGTGCTCGGTGTGTTCTACGGCACGTCGCTCATCGCCGACGAAGTCGAAGACAAGACCATCACCTACCTGTTCACCCGGCCGATCCGCCGCGGCGCGGTGCTCGTCGGGAAATACCTCGCGTATCTCGCGTGCACGGTGTTCGTGGTGCTGCCGTCGGTCGTGATCGTGTACCTGCTCATCGTCCCGATGCGAGGCTCCCTCGGGGCGTCGTTCATCGACCTCGTCGTGGATCTCTCGCTGCTGGCGCTCGGCCTCGCGGTCTATGGAGCGGTCTTCGCGTTCATCGGCTCGGCGTTCAAGCGTCCGCTGCTCGTAGGCCTCATCTTTATCTTCGGGTGGGAGCAGGCGGCGCTGGCGTTTCCCGGCTACTTGAAGCGGTTC
>JABFWM010000661.1 GCA_013362195.1 Acidobacteriota bacterium | reverse complement strand
ATGCCGATGCCGATGCCGATGCCGGGAGGAGGCCGGTAATGCGCTCGCTGGCGCTGATCGCGCTGCTCTCGATCGCCCAGGTGGACCTGCGGTCTTCGACAGCGGCGCTGAAATCACCCGATCCCGCGTCGCGGACCCGGGCCGCATGTGACATCCGCGAACTTGGGAGCGGCGCGCAGGAAGCGATTCCGTTGCTGCTCGATCTGCTCGCGGATGGCTCGCCAGTGGACCCGGCGGTGTGCGACGAGCGAACCTGGCGGTGGACGCAGCAGCGCGACGTCACGACCACACCTGGCGAACAGGCGGCCTCGGCGCTGGTCGCGATCGGCACGCCCGCGTACGAGCCGCTGACGCGGGTACTCAAGGGGCCGGTCTGGATCGCTCGCGGCAATGCGGCCTGGGCGCTTGGAGCGTTGGGCAATCACGCCGCCACGCCGCTGCTCGCCGCAGTGCTGCGCGATACCGAACCAGCGGTCCGCCGCCGCGGCGCCTGGGCGCTCGGCGCGCTCGACGCCTCGGAATCCCTGCCCGCATTGATCGAGGCGCTCAAGGACAGCGACGTGGGCGTGCGCGAACAGGTCGCCTGGGCGCTCGGCGCGATTGGCGATCGACGCGCGGTCGACGCGCTGATGAACGCGCTCTCCGATCAGGCCGCATCCGTCCGCGAGCAGGCCGCCTGGGCGCTTGGCGCGCTCGGCGATCACAAGGCCGCGGCCGCGCTCTCGAAGGCGCTGAAAGATCCCGAGGCGCGCGTGCGCCGGAAGGCGGCGTGGGCGCTCGGCGCCATCGGGGGATAAGCGACCGGCGTCGCGCGCCGGTTGCCACCTGACCTCGCTGTCGCCTGCGCAGGACCCGCACGCGGGGCGCCCAGGTGGATCCGCTCGTCGTGCTCAGGAGCGCATGATGTTGACCTCCGTGCTGCAGGACCTTCGCTATGCCGCGCGTCTGCTCGCGCGCACTCCGGGATTCACGCTCGTCGCCGTGATCGCGCTCGCGCTCGGCATCGGCGCCAACGCCGCCATCTTCAGCGTCGTCAACGCCCTGCTCCTGCGCGACTTGCCCTATCGCGATCCGTATCGGCTCGCCGTGATCTGGGAGCACAACCTCCCGCGCGACAAGAAGAACAACGTCGCCTCGCCGGGCAACTATCTGCACTGGCGCGAGATGAACCGGACGTTCGACGCCATTGAAATGGCGGCCACGTTTCGGACGACGCTGACGGGACAAGGGAACGCCGAGGAACTGCCAATCCAGTACGTGTCGGCAGGCCTGCTGTCGATGATGGGCGTGCCGCCCCAGCGCGGGCGGCTCTTCGCCGCGGGCGACGACGCGCCGAACGTCCATGTCGTGATCGTCGGCGATCGGCTCTGGCGGGATCGCTTTGGCGGGGATCCAGAGCTGGTGGGCAAAACCATCGCTCTCGGCGGCGTCGGCCACACGGTTGTCGGGATCATGCCGCCAGGGTTCTCGGTCTTTGCATCCGGCCAGGCCGGCGGCGACGCGCGCGTCGAGCTCTGGTCGCCGATTGGGTTTGCGGCCGACATGCGCACGCCGCGTGGCCGGTGGCTGACCGCGCTCGGCCGGATGAAGCCGGGCGTCACGCTCGCACAGGCGCAGGCCGACATGACGCGCGTGCATGCGGAACTGGTGACGATGTTTCCGGACTTCAACACCGGGTGGACCGCGCGGGTCGTGCCGCTGCACGTCCAGTTGTCGGGTGACCTGAAGCCGGCGCTGCTCGTGCTGCTCGGCGCGGTGGCGCTGGTCCTGTTGATCGCATGTGCGAACGTCGCGAACCTGCTGCTCGCACGCGCGACCGCACGGCAGCGCGAACTCGCGGTCCGTGCGGCACTCGGCGCGGATCGGCGCCGCCTGATTCGACAGCTGCTCGTCGAGAGTGTGCTCCTCGCGTCGCTCGGCGGGGCCGCCGGCCTGCTGCTCGGCTGGTGGACGGTCCGCGTGCTGCGCGTGACGGTGGCGGATCGCCTGCCGATCGCGCGGCTCGACGCCGTCTCGATTGACGGACGGGTGCTGCTGTTCACGTTCGCGGCCGCGATGCTCAGCGCGCTGGCGTTCGGGTTGGTGCCGGCGCTCTCGTCCGCCGGCGGAAGCCTCACCACCGCGCTCAAGGAAGGCGGGCGCACCGGAACGGGCGTTCGTGGCGCCCGGGTGCGGAACGTCTTCGTCGTCGTCGAAACGGCGCTGGCGCTCGTGCTGCTGGTCGGCGCCGGCCTGCTGATTCGCAGCTTCGTCCGCCTGCTCGAGGTCGATCCGGGCTTCGATCCGGCGCATACCATCACGATGAAGGTGACGATCCCGACCGCGACGTACGGCACGCCGGAGCGCCAGCGGGCGTTCTTCGATGATCTGTTCCAGCGGCTCGATGCCTTACCCGGCGTCACCGCCGCCGGCGGCAGCAGTTTCCTGCCGCTGAACGGGATGGGCGCCGCAACCGCGTACGAGGTCGCGGGACAGCCGGTGCCTCCCAAAGGTCAGGAACACGTCGCCGACGTGCGCGTCGTCACGCACGAGTACTTCAAGGCGATGGGCATTCCCGTATTGCGCGGACGAACGTTCGATCGCCGCGACACGGGCAGGAATGCGCGCCGTGTCATCGTCAACGAGACGCTGGCCCGGCGACACTTCCCGAACGAGGACCCGGTCGGCAAGCGCCTGATCATCTGGTGGAACGACAAGGGCGAGGACGAGATCGTCGGCGTGGTCGGGGACGTGCGCGACGCCGCGCTCGAAAGCGAACCTCGCGCGATGACCTACTGGCCCCCCGATCGATTCACGTACCCGTTCATGACCGTCGCGATTCGGACGGCCGCCGACCCCAGGGCCCTCGTCTCGGCGGCCACCGCGCAACTGCATCAGATCGACCGCGACGTCGCCGCCGCCGACGTGCGGACGATGAGCGAAGTCGTCGGAAAGTCGGTGGCGCAGCGGCGCACGACGATGATGCTGCTCGCGGCGTTCGCCGGCATGGCGCTGCTGCTCGCGGCCGTCGGCATGTACGGCGTCATCAGCTTCACCGTCACCGAGCGGACGCAGGAGATCGGCATCCGCATGGCGCTCGGCGCGCAGCGCGGCGACGTGCTGTCGATGGTGATTCGCGAGGCGCTGACGCTCACCGGCGCGGGCCTTTTCATCGGCGGCGCGGGCGCGATGCTCCTCACCGGCCTGATGCGCAACCTGCTCTTCGGCGTGCGTCCGTCCGATCCACTGACCTTTGTCGCCGTCGCGGGCGTGCTGGGCGTTGCCGCTGCCCTCGCCGCTTCCGTGCCGGGCATCCGCGCCACCCGCGTGGACCCGGTGATCGCGCTTCGCACCGAGAAAGGGCGTCCTAAGCCGCTGTGCACGTGTGACTTGCGGAGCGGGAGCGGGAGGAGGGCGGCCGCGCCGGCGCCTGGAGCGCACGATCCGTTACGATCTGGGCGCATGCTCCTCGCCGCAGCAGTCATCCTGCTGCTGATTCTGCTGACGGGGTTGTACGTCGCCGCTGAGTTCGCGGCCGTGAGCGCGCGGCGCAGCCGGCTCCGGCGCCTTGCCGAAGACGGCCACGCGCTCGCGGCGCGCCTCCTCCCCGTCCTGGAAGATCCCCGCGATCTCGATCGCTACATCGCCGCGTCGCAAGTCGGCATTACGCTCTCGAGCCTCGTGCTCGGCGCCTACGCGCAGGCGGTCATCGCGCCCCGCGTCGCGCCGCTGGTCGTGCGATGGGGCCACATCGAAAGCGGCGCCGCCGAGCACGCGTCGGTGATCGGCGTGCTGATCGGGTTGACCGTCCTGTCGGTGATCATCGGCGAGCTGGTGCCGAAGGCGTTCGCGCTGCAGTTTCCCACCCAGACGGCGCTGTTCACCGTGCTGCCGATGCAATGGTCGTTGCGCCTCTACGCGTGGCTCATTGCGCTGCTGAACGGCAGCGGCCTGGTGATCCTGCGGTTGCTGGGCGTGCCGAATACCGGGCACCGCCACGTGCACTCGCCCGAAGAAATCGAGCTGCTGATCGCGGAGAGCCGGAACGGCGGGCTCCTGGAGCCGCAGGAACAGGTGCGGCTGCATCGCGCGCTCCGCCTGGGCCTGCGCGTGGCGCGGCAACTCATGGTGCCGCGCGCGCGGCTCGCGGCGCTCGATATCGATACGCCAGTGTCCGACGTGCTGCGCGTCGCCGCCTCCAGTCCGTACAGCCGGCTGCCCGTCTACCGCCGCACGCTCGACGACATCGTCGGCATCCTGCACACGAAGGACGTCGTCACGCATTTTCTGGATCGCGGGCGTACCGGGACGCTCGCCTCGCTGGTGCGCCCGCTGCTCCGCGTGCCCGGCGAGATGGCGGCGGATCGCCTGCTTGCCGTGCTGCGCGAGCGCCGCAGCCATCAGGCGATCGTCGTGGACGCCAGCGGCGCCGTCGCAGGGCTGATCACGCTCGAGGACGTGCTCGGCGAACTGCTGGGGACGGTGGCCGACGAATTCAAGGCGCCGCGCCTGCTCGCGCTGCGGCTGTCCGACGGGCGCGTCAGGCTTCCCGGGGCGCTCCCGCTCGAGCGCGCGCGGGTGTGGCTCGAGGGCACGTGGCCGGTCGAAGACCTGACCGTCGCCGAGTTCATTCAGCGGCGCGCTGGAACGCTCCCCGAACCCGGCGACCACGTCGAGATCAACGGGCTCGACGTGGAGATCGAGAGCGTCGAGAACGGGCAGATCGCGTTCGCGATCGTGACGCCGCCGGCAGCGGACGAGGATTGAGATCGAGATGATCGTCGCCATCGCGATCATCGGGCTGCTCGTGCTCGCCAACGCGATCTTCGTGGCCGCGGAGTTCGCGATCGTCGGCGCGCCGCGCGCGGCCGTCGACGCGCGGGCGGCGCAGGGCGATCGTCTGGCGCGCATGGTGCAGTCGGTGCTCCGCGATCCGCAGCGGCAGGATCGCTACATCGCCACCGCGCAAATCGGCATCACCGTCGCCAGCCTCGGGCTCGGCATGTACGGCGAGCACGTGGTCGCGGCGTGGATGCTCGAGACGATCGGCCAGGCCTCGATCATCCAGTGGCTCGGCGCGCAGGCGGTGGCCAGCGCGGCGGCCGTGGGGATCCTCACCTACTTCCACATCGTCATTGGCGAGATGGTGCCGAAGTCGCTCGCGCTGCAGTCGGCCGAGACCATGGCGCTCTGGATCACGCCGCCGATGCTGTGGATCCAGACGCTGCTCTATCCGCTGGTGCTCGCGTTGAACTCGCTCGGGAACGCGACCCTGAAGATGCTCGGCGTCAACCGCCAGGCGCAGAACGCCGACCAGTACTACACGTCCGAAGAGCTGCAGTTGATCGTTCAGGAGTCCGAGGAGCAGGGCGCGCTCCGCGCCGACGCCGGCCAGATGCTGCAGGAGCTGTTCGAGTTCGGCGATCGCACCGCCGGCGAAGTGATGGTGCCGCGCGTGCGCATCTCCGGCATCCCCGTCGGCGCACGGCCCGACGACCTCCGCCGCATCCTCGGGAGGGCGCCGCATACCCGCTATCCGATCTACGAAGGCGATCTCGATCACATCATCGGCACCTATCACATCAAGGATCTGCTGCGACTCCTGCTGAACAGTCAGAGCGTGTCGGCGGCCGGCGCGCGGCACACGCCGGTCGTGCCCGAAACGGCGCGTCTCGACGACGTGCTCGCGCTGATGCGGAAGGACCGCGCGCAGCTTGCGGTCGTGATCGACGAGCACGGCGGCACCGCCGGCGTCGTGACGCTGGAAGATCTCTTCGAAGAAGTCGTCGGCGAGATCGACGAGTGACCCGGCGGCGGATCGCAACCGCGCCGCGACGCCGAGGGGCGGCTGCGCGTCAGCGGCACGCTGCGGCTCGACGAGCTGGGCAACCT
>JABFWM010000123.1 GCA_013362195.1 Acidobacteriota bacterium | reverse complement strand
CGACTCGGCCGCGACGTACTCTTCGGCTCGGTAGGCGAGCGTCCCTTCGACGCCCGCAGCGATCGGCTCGACGATGGACGGATGGACCAGTCCCGCTTCGGCGGCGCGGCTCAACTCGTCAGCGAGCGCCTGGGCCTGTTCGGGAATGATGTCGAGTCGGAAGGCCTTGACCGCGACCAGGCGGTCGCGTGTCGGCTCGTAGGTGCGGAAAACGGGACCAAGCGCGCCCACGCCAATCTGGTGCAGCACCCGGAAGGGGCCGAACGCAGGCGGCGGGGAGAAGGCGTTGGGATCCTCTCTGGTCAGCGAACGTGCTCCTCAGCGTCGATCACCCGAATGTAACACGGATTTACATGACGGCATGCACGTTCCCGGACGGTGTGACGAGCACGCGGGGATCCTTCGCCGCGCGCCGCGCGTCACAGGCCGATGAGATGCCGCGCCTTGACAGCTTTCGGAACCCTCTGAGAGAGTACGGCACCGTGTCAGCGGAACCCGCTGCTCCCCTTCCCGCGACCGAGTCCGTGGGCCGGCTCCATGCCTCGGCGGTAGACGTGCGGCGTCTTCCGTGGGTGCGCCCGCTGGCGGGCGAATACGCCTACAACTACGCGCACGTGGACGGACTTTATGCCGGCAGCCCCAACGATCCGGCCGCATGGGCCGCGGCAATCGCACGCACGCAGCAGCACGATCGCAAGCGCGCGGACATCGCGTCCGCTCTTCGCGCGCAGCAGCAGCAACGCGGCGCACCGGCGGCCGCACGCGATGCGGCGGCGCGCCTCGCCAATCCGGCGACGGTCGCGATCGTGACCGGCCAGCAGGCCGGCGTGTTCGGCGGCCCGATGTTCACGCTGCTGAAAGCCGTCACCGCGCTGCAGCTGGCGCGGCGCACCGAACGCACCCATGACGTGCCGGCCGTCGCCATCTTCTGGGTGGATGCCGAGGATCACGACTGGGAAGAGGTGCGAAGCTGTACGGTGCTCGACGCGGAGTTCCAGCCGCGCAGCGTGACGCTCGCGTCCGTCGAAGGCGCGGGCGAGCGTCCGGTGGCGGCACTCACCCTGGACGAACGCGTCGAGCAGACCATCGCGGAATTGCAGGCAGCGCTCCCCCAGACCGAGTTCGCTCCCGACATCATTCAAACCGTCCGACAGGGCTGGCGCGCGGGCGCCGGCATGGCGCGCGCATTCGCCACCTGGCTCGAGCAGGTGCTCGGCCCGCACGGTCTCGTCGTCTTCGAGTCGTCTGATCCGGCCGTGAAGCCGCTCGTCGCCGACATCTTCCCGCGCGAGCTCGCGTCGCCGGGCCGCACCGCTGCGCTCGCCGCCGAGGCCGGGCGGGCGCTGGCCGCGCGCGGCCATGCGCCACAAGTCGTCCCGCAGCCTGACAGCGTCTCGCTCTTCCACCTCAATCACGGCCGCAAACCGATTCGGCGCCAGGGCGCCGCCTTCGCCATCGGCGACGACGTGTTTCCTGCCGACGGGCTGGTGCGCGAGGCGGACAGGAACCCCGAGCGATTCAGCCCCAACGTCCTGCTCAGGCCGATCGTGCAGGACACGCTCTTCCCGACGATCTGTTACGTGGCCGGACCGAGCGAGCTCGCGTATCTCGGTCAGCTGCGCGGCGTCTACCAGCACTTCGGCGTACCGATGCCGCTCATGTACCCGCGCACCACGGCCACGCTGCTCGATTCGGGCGCGTCGCGGTTCCTGTCGAAGCACGCGCTGCCGCTCGAGGATCTGCAGCCGCAGGACGAATCGGCGCTCAACCACCTGCTCGAATCGCAGCTGCCCGCCGACGTCGAGCAGGCGCTCCGCGAGGCCGACGCGCAGATCCAGCTGTCAATGAAGCGCATCGTCGACGTGCTGCCGACGCTCGACCCCACGCTCGCGGGCGCGGCAAAGACGACGCTGGGAAAGATGCAGCACGAGCTGCGCTCGCTGCACACCAAGGTGATCCACGCGGCCAAGCGCCGCGACGACACGCTGCGCCGGCAATTCACGCGCGCGCAGGCGCAGGCCTTTCCGCAGGGGCATCCGCAGGAACGGACACTCGCGGTCGTTTATTTCCTCGCGAAGTACGGGCCCGGGCTGGTCGACTTGCTGCTGACCGAACTGCCCGTTGACATGGGCAAGCACTGGGTCGTGACGGTGTAGGGGGCTCAGGATTTAGGACTCAGGGCTTAGGGCTTACGACTCATGGTCTTGAGCCGTGAGTCGTGAGCCCTGAGCCCTTTCACAGTTCGCCACTCACCTTCTTTAATAGCGCCGACGCGCGGTCGAGGCGATCACGCGTGTCCCTGATCCAGCGATCGTCGGCGCGCAGCGCCGCCTCCGACTCGCCGATCGCGCGAAGGGTCTCCGCCGGCGCCGGGCCGCCATGCGTCTGTCGGACGGCGACGAAGTGCCGCGGGCTGAGCATCTCGTTCAGCGCCGCTTCGTCGTAGGCGAGGTCGCGTCCCGCGACATCCTTCCCGATCTCGCGCAGCGCGACCGAGAGCGGCCGCTCGGGATTGGCGCGCGCGCTCTGAATGAGCCGGGCGGCAATCGTGTGTCCCGCCCTGAACGGGACGTCGTGCTCGCGCGCGAGCGTGTCCGCCAGCTCGGTGACGGTGATCCAGCCCTGCTCGGCGCGCGCTTCGAGCGTCGCCACGTCGAACTCCGCCTGCGCCATTGCTGCCGCGACCAGCGATACCGCGCGCGCCGCGTCGGTGAACATCCGCGTCACGAGCGGCTGCAGATCGTCTTCGGTGTCGACGATGTCGCCGAACGGGGTGTTGTGGACGGCCACCACGATCGCGGACGCCTGGCCGAGCGCCTTGCTCCCGAGCGCGCGGGCGTGTTCGAGCGCCACCGGGTTGCGCTTCTGCGGCATGATGCTGCTGCTCTGGACGAACGCGTCGGACAGCCGCAGGTAGCCGAACTCGCTCGTGCACCACAGCAGCAGGTCCTGCACCACGCGCCCGAGCCCCGCGAGCATCACGGCCGCCGCGCTGACGCTCTCGAGGAGGTAATCGACCGTCGCGATGCTGCCGTAGGTGTTGCCGGTCGTGCCGTCGAATCCGAGCAGTTCCGCCGTGCGCGCCCGGTTGATGGGAAAACCGGTCCCGGTGATCGCGCAGGCGCCCAGCGGATTGCGGTTGGTCGTCGAGTACGCAGCGCGCAGGCGTACGGTATCGCGCTCCAGCTGTTCGAGGACGGCCAGGAGGTAATGCGCGATCGTCGTCGGCTGCGCCGGCTGCGTGTGGGTGTGCGCCGCGAACACGTGTTCGCGGTGTTGCGACGCGAGCGCGAGCAGCACGCGCCGCAGCGACAGGACCCCGTCGACAATCGCCAGGACCATCTCCCGCTGCCGCATCCGGTACATCGTCATGTCGATGTCGTTGCGGGACCGGGCGGTGTGCAGCCGCCCGGCGACCTCGTCGCCGCAGCGCTGGACGATCAGCCGTTCCAGATAGAAGAAGAGATCCTCGCAGGTCCCGTCGTACTGGACCTTGCGCACGTCGTCGACGGGGATCGCGTCGAGTGCGCCGCGGATCGCGTGCGCATCCTCGCGAGCGACGATGCCCTGCTCGCTGAGCATGACGAGATGCGCGTAGTGAATCGCCATCAGCGGCGTCAGGAACTGCGCCTTGGCGTCCTCGAAGTTCTCGTTGAGGACGAGGCGGACGTATTCGGGTGAGAACCGCACGGCTACTGCTTTCCGGATGACAGAAGGTTCGCGAGCAGGCGATAGGCGCCGTCGACGCCCGCGGGCAGCTGACGCCACAAGCCGAGCCCGACGTAAAACCAGCGTCCCTTGCCGACGCGCGCTTCGACCAGCGCGCCCGTCTTGTCGCCCGCATTGTAGGGGAACGGATCGCGCGAGCGGACGAGGTCCACGTAGCGCGCGTCCTTCTGGCCGAGGAAGTAGGTGCCGCGCTCCTGCACCCAGCCGGCCCACGATTGCCGATCGATCGCGTTCGGCCGCGTGAACACCGGATCGTCGGGCACGAGCACCTCGATCGGCGCGGTCTCGTCGGTCACCCGCTCCGACGTGGTCTTCGCAGGGAACGGACCGTATTGGGCGTCGTTGAACTCGTTGCGCTGGTACTGCACGACGACGGTCCCGCCATGCTCGGCGTAGCGCAGCAGCCGCTGGTTGTTCGCACGCAGGTCCTGGCGCCGCTCGTAGGCCCGCACGCCGACGACGATCGCGTCGAACGGCGACAGGTCGCCGGACGCGAGCCGATCGGCGTCGATCATCGTGACGTCCGCGCCGAGCTGCTCGATCGCCTCCGGCACGCGATCCCCGACACCCATGATGTAGCCGATGCGCAGCCCAGGGACGATCGTCACGTCCATGACCTTGACGCGGGTGGCCGCCGGTTCGACGACGTGCCGGCGATGAATGTGCGGGTACTCGACGACCGCATACCCGAGATCGGACTGCGCGGTGCCCGCCGTGGCCACCGCCTTCACCGTCACTTCCCCCTGCCGCACGCCGGTGGGCGGCTCCAGCTGGAACGTCACCGTCGTCTCTTCGTCCTCGCGCACGAAGTGCACGAGGGCCGACGGCGGGTCGACCCGCCAGCCGTCGGGCGCCTGCAGCGCGACGGTCGCGTCGGTGCCGCCCTTGAGATTGTTCCCGACGATGACGCGGATGACCTTCCGCCTGAAAGCGGAAGCGACGTCCTCAGTCCCGTAGCTTCCGGCTTTAGCCGGAAGCTCCTTATTCGCCGGCAGTTCCCCAAACGGAACCACCGCGATATCCGGATCCGTGCGCACGTTGAAGCGCGGCGACACCTGCAGCTCCGTCCGTTTCTCACCCGCCATCACGTCCGAGTACCGGAACTGCACGACGCGTTCGAGGTCGACACGCTCGCCGCCGATGACGACATGAAACGTGGCGCGAAACGGCGACGGCCGGAACGGCGCGCCGAACGGCACGTCCGGCTCGAAGTCGTAGCGGGCCGCGTCGCGCCGCGGCGTCCAGTAGGGCGTCGAGACGCGCGTCGCCGGCGGGATCGTCATCACCGCCTTGCAGGTGACGCTCTTCCCTCCCGACAGCCCGCCCGCGCACGCGGTCGGCGGCGCGCCGCCGAACCCGGCGAAGGTGACGGATTCCAGGCGCGGCTCGAGCGACGGGTTGGCCGCTGCATAGGCGGAGACGGTCACCTGCTGGCCCTGAATGACGACCCCGTCGTCGGCGAGCGCGTCCACGCGGACGGCCGCCGCCAGGCCGAGCGCGTCCTGGAACTGCCGCTCCTTCTGCGCGAGCCGCAGGTCGATGTCGTAGCGCGCATCGGCGGCGACCGGCGCCGGCATGTTCGCGCGCAGACGGCGAACCGCGCGCAGTCCGGAAGCGAGCGGTGAGATGGTGGCGCCCGGCCCGCCGGCCGCAAGCGCCTTCTTCGCGGCCGTCGCCGCGTCAGCGATCTCTTGAAGCGGCGCCACCAGTTCCGGCGGGCGCGTGCCGGTGAAGCGGACGAGGCCGACGAGCGAGGTGTCGATGCCGTCGAAGAGATGCGCCGGCGCCTTGCCCTCGTCACCCAGCGTCGATGCCTGCAGCTTGTAGACACGATTGTGCGACTGCCCCGGCAGCAACAGCAGCTGCGACGTGCCCTGGCACTTGTGCATCGACCGCGCTTCCAGTCCGAGCTCCGCGTAGGTGCGGCCGAGCAGCGGATCGAACGACGAGACGTCGACCTTCAGGAGGTCGGGCGCCGGCGGCGGCGGGTTGGGCGAGAAGGCGGTCACGTCGGTGCAGAAGATCCGCGAGGCCTGCCACGGCCGCAGGCCTTCGCTGATCTGCTCTGGATACCGGGAGGGATCGGCCGCGGCGCGGTACGCCTCGAGGGTCAAGGCCGCTGACGCCTGATGGTGCTGGCCGCCGCCGG
>JABFWM010000469.1 GCA_013362195.1 Acidobacteriota bacterium | reverse complement strand
ACTGCTGCGGCGGCCCGGGGCGCCGCGCCATGACGAGCGCAGCGATGCGCCGCCGGCGGACTGGAACGTGGTGACGCCGGGCTTCTTCAACGCGCTCGGCGTGCGGCTCGTGCGCGGACGCGATTTCAATGACGGCGATACGCCGACGTCGCCGCGGGTGGCAATCGTCAACGCGGCGCTCGCGCGCCAGGTGTTCGGCGACGAGGATCCACTCGGCCGCGTTCTCGAAGTCGATACGCCGTTCGGCGGCTCGGCGGGACGGCTCACGATCGTCGGCGTCGCCGCGAACGCACACATGGTTTCGCTCGGCGACGAATCGTCGCCCTACGTCTATGTGCCGTTCATGCAGCAGTACCACTCGCGCGTGTCGCTGATCGTCAAGACGGCGGGCGCCACCGTCATTCCGCAAGTCCGCGCGCTCGTTCGCGAGATGAACCGGAATCTGCCGATCACGACCGCGATGCCGCTGGCCGACGTGACCGCCATTGGATTGGTCCCGCAGCGGATCGCCGCGTCGGTCGCGGGAACGCTCGGCATCGTCGCCTTGTTGCTGGCGGCGATCGGGATCTATGGCGTGACGTCGTACTCGGTCAGCCGCCGAACGCGCGAGATCGGGATCCGCCTGGCGCTCGGGGCAGACCGACGGTCGGTGCTGGCGCTGGTCCTCGGCCAGGGGATGATGCTGGCGACGATTGGCGTCCTGGTTGGACTCGCAGGCGGCGCCGCGGCGTCGCAGCTGCTGCGGAGCCTGTTGTTCGGGATCAGCACGGTCGATCCGGTCGCGTTCGCCGGCGCGACGGCGCTGCTGATCGTCATCGCGCTCGCGGCCACCTATATTCCCGCACGCCGCGCGATGCGCGTCGATCCGATGGTGGCGCTCAGGCGTGAATAACTCAGCGACACCAGGGGCGGAGGTGCTAAGGTGCTAGGCAAACCAGGGGCGCTGCGGCCCCTCCGTCGTCGCCGGTTCCGAACACCCGGCGTACAACAGATCCAGGAGGATCACATGTCGGCACGGAATGGCGACAAGTCACGACATCAGATCAATCGCAAGCGCGCCGTCCTGCGGCGGGTGAAGATCCGTCAGCTGGTCGCAGACCGCAAGGTCGAGAGCTCACAGGGGTCAGCGGACTCGAAGGGTCCAACGCGCCCCTCTACGCGTGGGCAGTGACGAGCCGGGCGCCGTTCCAGCGCCAGAATCGTGAAGGCGTGAGGTGCACGCCGCCCATCCAGCGATCGATTCCGTTCAGCGCGACGTGATCGGCGCGGGCCGACATGACGTCGCGGCCGGCGTCGGTCACGGCGATTGAGCCTGTTGGTAACCGATCCGCCCGCGGTTGTACGTCCAGGCGGAGCAAGGGTTGACGTCCGGTCGCGAGCCCTTCGACGATCGCCCAGAACGTCGAATCGCCCATGAAGATGGGATCCTCCATCCGGGTCCATGCGGCAAACAGCGCGTCGGGACTCGACACGCCGCCGTCAACCACGGACAGAATCTGCGCCTCGCTGCGCGACAGGCCGTTGATCGACGAGGGGTAATCCTCGAAGTGGCGGCGAAGCGCGCCGGCGAGAAACGGCAGCGCGGCGGTGTCGCCGGCGGCGAATGATTCGAGCGCGGCGGGATCCGGCGCGCAGAAGGCGGCCCACCCGCGCTTCCCCACGTCGATCTGCGCGTCGGCGATCGGCTGGCGGCGATCGAAGAGCGGCGGGAACTGCTCCGGCGGCAACGGACCGAGATACCTGTCGCCACACACCAGCGAGAACGTCGTCGAGCCTCGGATCTCAATCCGCGACAGCCAATCGAGGTGATGCAGCAGAATCACCTGATCGTAGAGATCGTGCTCGAACCAGAACACCATCTCGTCGTGGTCCCGCCAGCTTTCGAGGGCGGCATCGCCACGCTCGTAGTCTTTCAGGATCGATGCCGCGCCGTCGGGATCGCCGGCCGCAATGTGCGCGGCACGCAGGCGGCGCCACTCGGCGCGCGAGAGGCCAGCGGGCGTGGGACCGCTGTGCAGGACGTCGTGCCACGAGTGGAACGTGCCCGGCACACTCGAGCGCTCGAGGCCAACGCGCGTCGAATCGCCGTTGGTGATGTGAATGATGCGCATGGGATAATTCGAGGCGCCGGTGCTCCGCCTCTTCCTCATCTTACCGCTGTCCTTCGCACTGGCCGCCGGGTGCTCGCGCGACCGGACGGCGCCCACGCGCGGACCCGCGTCGGCGCGCAACGTCCTGCTGATCACGATCGACACGCTCCGGGCGGATCGCGTCGGCGCGTACGGCTACGCCGCGGCGCGCACGCCGACGCTCGATGGGCTCGCACGCGCGGGCACGCGGTTCGACGCCGCGTATGCGACCGCACCGATCACCCTGACGTCGCACGCCAGCGTGATGACGGGCCGCTATCCCCCCGGCCACGGCGCCCGGCACAACGGCATGCGCGTCGATCCCGCGGCGCCCACGATCGCGGATACGCTCGCGCGACACGGGTTCGCCACCGCCGCGTTCGTCGCCGCGTTCCCGCTCGATCGCCGGTTCGGGCTCGTCAAGGGGTTCCAGACGTACGGCGATCACATGCCGCGCGGCGACGACGGCCGGCCGGCGAACGAGCGGCCGGGACGCGCCGTCGCCGACGATGCCATCGCATGGCTCCAGCAGCACCGTCAGGAGCGCTTCTTTCTGTGGGTGCACTTCTTCGAGCCGCACGCGCCGTACGGTGGCGCGTTCGAACGTACGCGCCCGATCGGCGCGCGCTACGACGAAGAGATCGCCGAAGCCGATCGCCAGGCGGGACGGGTCGTTGACGCGTTGGGCGACGCGCGCGGGACCACGCTGATCGTGGCCGCGGCGGATCATGGCGAGGCCTTCGGCGAACACGGCGAGATCAGCCACAGTGTGTTCACCTACGACATCACCCTGCGCGTCCCGCTGATCGTGGCCGGCGCGGGCGCCACGGCCGGACGCGTGGTCTCCGACGCCGTATCGCTCGTCGACGTTGCGCCGACGATCGTTGCGCGCGCGGGGGCCGGTCCATTCGACGCCGACGGCATCGACCTGTGGCCCGCGCTCACCGGATCCGGGCCGGCGCGCGCCCTCTATGCGGAGTCGTTTGCGCCGCTGCTCGACTTCGGCTGGAGTCCGCTCCGCACGCTGCGCGAAGGGCGATGGAAATACATCGCCTCGCCAAAGCCGGAGCTCTACGATCTCGAGCGCGATCCCGGCGAAATGGACAACGTGATCGCGACTGCGCCGGCGCAGGCGTCAGAGCTCGCCCGGCGGGTCGAGGCGATGTCGCCGGCAGCCCTCGCGCCGTCGAACATCGCCGCGATCGATCGCGACACGCGAGCGCGGCTGCAGGCACTCGGATACACATCAGGACGAGCCACTTCGGCGAGGGATCGTCCCGATCCGAAGGACCGCAAAGCGCTGGCGGCGCGTCTCGCGGAGGTCGCCTCCGGCGAGTTGCAGGGCGCGACGCTGGAGCGCGCGCTCCGCGACATCCTCAGACAGGATCCGAACAATCCCCAGGCGCACGTGCGACTGGGGTACGTGCTCGTCGCACAGGGCAAGTGCCGCGAGGCGGTACCCGAGTTCGAGGCGGCGATCGCGGAGCACCTGCCCAGCGTGGACGCGCACCTCGGGCTCGCGGGCTGCGCGGCGGCTGCCCGTCAGACCGACGCTGCCGTTCGTACGCTTCGCGCGGCGGCCGCGATTGAGCCCGACAACCCGGTGGTCGTGGCGAATCTGGGGATCCTGTTGTCCGACACCGGGCGGCCGGCGGACGCACTGCCGCTGCTGGAGCGGGCGATGTCCCTCGACCCGGACCTCCATCAGGCGCGCTTCTCTCTAGCGATCGCGTTCGCGCGCCTTGGCCGACGGGCGGAGGCGACTCGCGAGGCGGAGGAACTGCTGCGGCGCTTGCCGGCAGACGCGCCGCAGCGTCCGGAGGTCGCGCGGCTGCTGGCGGCGGTCCGCCCCTGACTCGGGTGCGCCAGAACTGTGACAGTCACAGTTCTGAAAAGGGTGACTGTCACAGTTCCGCGACCGGGACGCTCGTCGCGCGGGAACTGTGACTGTCACAGTTCTCGTCACGGCTTTTCGTAGATCCAGTCCGCCACAAACCAACCATTTGGATCGATGCAAGGCCGGAGCGGTCCCTACAAGCCGCCAACCGTCACTAACCCCTGGTATTTCATCAGCTTGACAGGCCAACTCATCCAGGCCGCACTGGTGCGTCGCTTGCTACTACCGTTCGTCACAGCTCCGCCGTCCGGGGAGCTGTCCTTACTTAATGGAGGCCAGACAGGCATGAAGAAGATCATCGTTGCGATGATCGCGCTCTGCGCGTTCACGCTCGCGGGCATCCCCGCGGCCGCGCAGCAGACGACCGGCAACATTCAGGGGCGGATTACCGATGCCCAGAAGGCCGCCGTGCCGGGCGTCACGGTCACCGTCAAGAACACCGCGACCGGCTTTACGCGCTCGGAGGTCACCGACACCGAGGGCGTCTATCGCCTCAACGCGCTGCCCGTCGGCACCTACGATTTGCACGCCGACCTGAGCGGGTTCAACCCCTACGATCGGAAGGCGCTCGTGGTCAGCGTCGGCCAGACCATCGACGTCAATGTCGATCTGGTGGTCGCCGGCCTCTCCGAAAACGTCAGCGTCACCGCGGAGTCGCCGCTGATCGAAACGAGCAACTCCTCGGTCGGCGGCGTCGTGGACGTCAAGCGCATCGAGAACCTGCCGCTCAACGGCCGGCAGTTCGCGAACCTGGCGGTCACGATCCCGGGCGTCGGCCTCGGCTTCCACAGCGATCCGACGAAGAGCACGCAGTACTCGCCGCAGATCAACGGCGGCAACGGCCGCAACATCAACTACCAGATTGACGGCGGCGACAACAACGACGACACCGTCGGCGGCCTGCTGCAGCTCTTCCCGCTCGAGGCGATTCAGGAATTCAACTTCGTCACGTCGCGGTCGAAGGCGGAGTACGGCCGCAGCAACGGCGGCGTCATGAACATCGTCACGAAGAGCGGCACCAACGACCCGCACGGCAGCTTCTTCGAGCTGTTCCGCGACAAGTCGATGAACGCCAAGACCTACACCGAAAAAACCAGCGGCATCGACAAGCAGGACTATCGCCGCAACCAGTTCGGCGGCAGCTTCGGCGGGCCGATCGTCAAGGACAAGGCGCACTACTTCGTCGCCGCGGAACGCACGCAGCAGGACACGAAGCAGGCGGTGAGCACCGAGGGCCTGTTCCCGCAGCTCGACGGCATCTACACCACGCCGTATCGCGAGAACCTGCTGACCACGAAGTTCACGTCGCAGGTGAACGCGGCGCAGTATCTCTCGGTGCGCTACGGGCGCAACACCAACAGCCAGCCGTATGGCGCGAACTCGCACACGGCGCCGAACGGCTGGGGCGACAGCGTCAACACGTTCAATTCCATCAACCTGAATCACAACTGGGTGCTCGGCGGCGCGAAGCTGAACGAGTTCATCTTCCAGTACGCCGACTTCCGCAACCACATCGGCGCGGCGAGCACCGACCCGTTTCAGTCGTTCCCGAACAACGTGTTCGTCGGCCAGAGCGTCAATACGCCGCAGACGACCGAGCAGCACAAGTTCCAGTTCCGCGACGATTTCTCGTGGCACATGGCCGGCCTGGGCGGGCTCGGCCACGACTTCAAGACCGGCGTGAACTTCATCAACGAGCCGCGCCTGTTCATCACCTTCAACTCGGGCAAGGGCGTGCTGCAGTACAGCCACCTCGAGAACGACCCGAACGGACCGCTCTCGAACGTGACGCTCAACGACGGCGACGCCTCGGCGAACAGTCCGCTGACGCAGTACGCGTGGTACATCCAGGACGACTGGCGGCTGGCCC
>JABFWM010000653.1 GCA_013362195.1 Acidobacteriota bacterium | reverse complement strand
CGCGGCGTGAGGATCGACGCGTCGACCAGCGCGCCGATGCCGGCGCCCCAGAGGAGCGCGCCGCCCAGGAACGGGCCGACCCCGGTGCATTGGGGACACTCCGCAAGCGAGATCAGGGCAAATGCGCCGGCGACGCCGCCGCCGATCGCGGCGCCGTTGAGGACGGAGTCGTGCGAGGGCGTGCGAATGAGCGTGATCTCCTCGCGCATCACCTCGCGCGTGGTCCCCTTGCCGACGATCAGCGTGACGCGGTCGGCCGTCGCGGCGGCCAGCCGTCCGCGAATCTCGTTGCCCTCGCCGTCGAAGACGGAGAGCCTCTGTCCCTTCGTCGTCGCGGCCGGTAGCTCCTCGAACGTCGCCGCGTACTGCGCGACGGCGCACGCCGGCACGCCGAGCAGCAGCATCGCCACGAGTCCGGATCGCACTGCTCGCATCGCCACCTCCACCTCCACGTCACCCAGGCCGGGTCAGTGGACCCGGCAACCACGACGTCGACGCGCCGTCCCACGCCGGTCTGAAGGCGCGCCCGACTGCCGGTACATTGGCGCCGATCCGCCGCGATGTCGTGAGCGACGGCTGAGCAAACTCTGAAGAAGAAGTTCTATAGTGGTGGGATGGCCCCCGACACGATGACCGCGCTGCGCAGCCGCCGGCGCGACGAGATCCCGGACCGCTTCAAGTGGAACCTCGCGGACATTTATCCCGACTGGCATGCGTGGGAAGCCGCATACACGCAGCTCGAGGCCGGGATCGATCGCTACGCGGCGTTGAAGGGGACGTTGGCCGGCGGGCCGCAGCGGCTGCTCGAAGCCTTTCGATTGTCGGAGGAGCTGGACCAGCTCGCGTATCGGGTCTGGTACTACCCGTCGCTGCAGTACGACCAGGACCAGCGCGACAACACCATCAACGCGAAAAAGCAGCAGGTGCAGCTGCTGTTCGCGCGTTTGAGCCAGGCGCAATCGTGGTTCAACCCCGAGCTGCTCGCGATTCCGCTCGACACCGTGCGGACCTGGATGCGCGACGACGAGCCGCTGCGGCTGTACGAGTTCGCGGTCGAGAACCTGTACCGGCAGCAGGAGCACGTGCTGGACGAAGCCGGCGAACGCCTGATGTCGCTTGCGAGCCGCCTCGCCGCGTCACCGAACGAGGCGTACTGGGCGCTCTCCACCGCCGACGCGAAGTTCCCCACGATCACGCTGTCCACCGGTGAATCGGTCACCGTGTCGTACGGGCAGTACCGCGCGATTCTGGCCACGAGGCGCGAGCAGCCGGATCGCGAGGCCGCCTTCACGGCGCTGCACGACACCTATCGGCGCAGCCTGAACACCTACGCCACGCTCTACAACGGCATCTGTCAGCGCGACTGGTTTCAGGCGCGCTCGCGCGGCTACAAGAGCACGCTCGAAGCGGCGCTGCACGGCGACAACATTCCGACCTCGGTCGTCGAGAACCTGATCGAGACCACCCGCGCGGGCGTCGCACCGCTGCGGCGCTATCACGAGCTGCGCCGCCGCGTCCTCGAGGTCCCGAGCTATCACGTCTACGACTTCTCGATCCCGCTCGTGACCTTCGACAAGAAATACAACTACGAGGACGTGCTCGACTGGATCACGGCGTCGGTCGCGCCGCTGGGGCCCGAGTACCAGGCGCGCATGCGCACCGGCTTCAGCGGCGGCTGGATTGACGTGTACGAGAACGAAGGCAAGCGCTCCGGGGCCTATTCGGCGCCGGTGTACGGCACGCATCCCTACATGCTGCTGAACTATACCGACACCCTGGACGATGTGTTCACGACCGCGCACGAGATGGGCCACTCGATGCACACCATCCTGTCGCACGAGAGCCAGCCGTTCATTTATTCGAGCTACACCATCTTCGTAGCGGAAGTGCCGTCCACGCTCTCGGAAGCGCTCCTGCTCGAGTACATGCTGGCCCGCTCCACCGATCCGATCGAGCGGATCGTGCTCCTGCAGCATGCCATCGACAACATCACCGGCACGTTCTACACGCAGGTGCTGTTCGCGGATTACGAGCTGCGCGCGCACCGCATGGCGGAGCAGGATCGACCGATCACCGCCGAGATCCTGACGGAGACCTACACGCAGCTGCTGAAGGACTACTACGGAGACGCGGTCGACCTGACGCCGCTGACCGGCATCACGTGGGCGCGGATCCCGCACTTCTTCAACTCGCCGTACTACGTGTATCAGTACGCGACCTGCTTCGCGTCGGCGGCGCGCCTCGCCAGGGAGATCATGGCCGGCGGCGTCAGCGCCGCGGACGCGCGCGAACGATATCTGACGCTCCTGAAGGCGGGCGGCAACGACTATCCGATGGAGCAGCTGCGCAAGGCCGGCGTCGATCTCAGTCAGCCCGACACGGTCCGGGCCGTCGTCGATCAGCTCGACGATCTGGTGTCACGTCTCGAGCGCGAGCTGGCGAGTGTGAAGTAGCGGCGACATCCACCCACTACAGCCGACGGCTCACACCAAGGCCACGAAGACCGCAAAGCTCACGAAGGGAATTATCGAAAGGACAACGGGACGTTGTCGTTATTCCGCGCGTCCGGCATAAGTGTGACTGTCCCGGTTCCGGTTCTGCGCATGGGTCGGAACGGGGACACTCACAGTTATTTCGCGCGCCCGGCGTAAGTGTGACTGTCCCGCTTCCGGTTCTGCGCATGGGGCGCGGCCAGGCGTCCGCGGTCGGAACGGGGACACTCACAGTTATTTCGCGCGCCCGGCGTAAGTGTGACTGTCCCGGTTCCGGTTCTGCGCATGGGGAGCGCCGCTAACCGGTCGCGTGCGGCTTGTGATACCGGATCGACAACAGCGCGGTGCCGTCGAGCACGGCAGCCGCTGATCCATAGGCCGCGCCCTCTCCCGCCCACTGCAGCAGGCCGTTGCCCCACACGGGTCCGACCGTGCGCCCGAGACTTTCGAGCGCCGCGGCCGCGCCCTGCACGCGTCCCTGCTCGTGGCGGCCGCCCGCACCGCTGACGAGCGCAATGAGCGACGGGTTCGTCAGCCCGATCCCAATCGCACCCGGAACGAGCATCGCGACGAACACGCCGAACGAGTGCGTCAGCGCGCTTCCACCCCAGCCCAGCGCGGCGAACAGGAGACCGACCGTCAACGTCCGCCGTTCGCCGAGCCGCCGCACGATCGGGCCCACCGCCACACCCTGTACGAGTACGCCGAGGAACCCGAAGGCAGCGAGCAGGTATCCGATGTGCGTCGCGTCGAAACCGAAACGCCGCTGGCCGAACAACGCGAACGTCGTCTGATACACGGCGAACGACGCCCAGTAGAGGAAGTCGATCGCGAAGAGGGTGCGCAGCCCGGGCCGCGTGCCCACGTCGTGCAAGGCGCGCCACGGCGATCCGGCCGAGGCGCTCGTGCGGTGAATCGTTTCCGGCAGCCAGAGCCACGCAAGCAGCGTCGCCGCGACCGTAATCGCGGCGGCGGCCCAGATCGGGGCGGTGTAACTGATGCGGGCGAACAGCCCGCCCAGTCCCGGACCGATGATGAAGCCCAGGCCGAACGCGGCCCCCAGCATGCCGAACGCGCGCGCACGATTGTCCTCGGTCGCGATGTCCCCGATATAGGCGCGCGCGGTGGTGATGTTGCCGCCCGACAGGCCGTCCACGATCCGCGCCGCGAACAGCATCAGGAGGCTGTGCGCGAGCGCCAGCATCACGAAGCTGACCACGGTGCCCAGGAGGCTGAAGATGAGCACCGGGCGGCGTCCCCACCGATCCGACAGCTCGCCGAGCACCGGCGAGGCCACCAGCTGGCACAGCGAAAAGGACGCGAACAGCAGCCCGATGGCCAGCGGCGACGCGCCGAACGTCTCCGCGTAGAACGGGAGCAGCGGAATGATGATGCCGAAGCCGATCAGGTTGACGAGGATCGTCAGGAATATGACAAGGAGCGGACGGCTCACGGCTTCACCGTCACGCGCGTGATCACCACCGCCGTCACCGGCACGTTCGGCATACCGCCGCGATCCGACGTCGGCGACGCGCCAATCCGATCGACGACGTCCATCCCCTCAGTCACGCGTCCAAAGACCGCGTACCCGAATTCATCGGGCGCATAGCCCGTGTGATCGAGCGACCGGTTGTCGGCCAGGTTGATAAAGAACTGCGACGTCCCGCTGCGCAGCACGCGCGTCCGCGCCATGGCGACCGTGCCGCGTCGATTGCTCAATCCGTTGGTGGCCTCGTTCTGAATCGGCGGGCGCGTCGGCTTCTCGGCGAGATCCTCGGTGAATCCCCCGCCCTGGATCACGTAGCCGGGGACGACGCGATGGAAGATGGTTCCCGCGTAGAACCCGTCGCGCGCATACCGGAGGAAGTTCTCGACCGACACGGGCGCCTGCTCCTTGAACAGCTCGATGGTGATCGATCCGGCGGACGTCTCGATGACGACCACGGGATGGCTGCCGACGCCGGATTGCGGAGCAGAAGTCTGCGCCACGGGCGACGTCCGGAACATCGCCAGCGCAAGCCACACCAACAACGTCATCGAGTCCTCCTGAAGGACAGGCGGTCAGTGTACTCGCGACCGCTGGCACGCCGGTAGCAATGCGCCGAATGCACAGCGCTGCGGGTTCGCGACGCGAGGGCGGCCGCCGGGCCGATCCTCGGCGGCCGGGAGGGGTTTTTCGAGAGTTCCGCGCCGATCGACAACCGCGCACCACGGCGGCGCACGCCGAACGGTGCCGGACGATCGGCGGTCGCATGCGGACGGTTGAATGTCGCGGGCGGCGCGAATTCAACCAGGTGGATCGCTCCGTGCCAGACGGCGGCTGCCCTCCGGTCGGGTCCGAACGGGTGGGCTACAATTGAGCTGGTCTTCACCGGAGGCAACCATGGTGACGGAGCTCGAGAGCGAACAGAAAGAGCTCGCGGACTTCATCCGCGCGGGGTCCACGCGTGGACCGCAATGCTTCGGCAGCTACTTCGACGAGAAGGGCGGATCGTGCGCGCTGGGGGCGGTATACGACGGTGTGTACCATCTGCCCAGACACCACGGCAAGCTGGTTCCGGATCATCTGGAGCGGCTGTTTCGCTGTCTCGACGAAGTAACGAAGCGCTGCCCGCACGAACAGTGCGCGAAGCGGCTGCCGATTGCCCCGCTGATCGTCCACCTGAACGACGACCATCGCTGGACACGCGAGCAGATCGCCGACTGGCTGACGCAGGAATCGACGGCGACGTAAACGATGCGTCTGGCGATTTCGTAAACGTGGCATCTGACGGGATGCGCTGACGGCGGCCGGCCGGCGGTTTTCGGACCCCGGCCCGGCGCGTTCACCACCTGCCGGTTCACACGTTCACCATTTCGTCAGATGAAGTAAGGCTCCCTAGATGTCTTTCCTCGATCGCTTCAAGCTCCAAGCCAAGTACAAGTCGACCGACCCGGACGTCCGCCTCGCCGGCGTGCCGGAGCTCACCGATTCCCCGGAAGACGCCGCGGTGCTCGCCGCGCTGGCCCGTGAGGACGCCGACGTTCGCGTGCGCCGCGCCGCCGCGGCGCGTGTCGGCGACATCGGCACGCTGGCCGAGATCGCCCGCACCGAGTCCGACGAGGCGCTGCGTGCGGACGTGCTCGATCGCCTGTCACGCTTCGCCGTGTCGACCGAGCTGACGGACGAGGCGATTGAGGCGCTCGGGGCGCTGACTGATCAGAAGCAGATTGGCACCGTGGCGAAATCGTCGCCGGTCGAGCACGTCCGCCTCGAGGCGGTCGGAAGAATCACCGACGTGAAGGTGCTGAGCTCGGTGGCGCGCAACGCCGCCGATCCCCGGGCGGCGGCAATCGCGGCGGCGAAGAGTCAGGAGCCGATGGAGCTGCTGAACGTGGCGGCCCGGACGGAGCGCAAGGTGGCTGGCCTGGG
>JABFWM010000149.1 GCA_013362195.1 Acidobacteriota bacterium | reverse complement strand
AGTGCGCAGCCTCCGGCCGCGGCGCAGCCGCCCGCCGCCGCGCCACGGCCCCAGCCGCCCGTGCCGTTCCCGCAGGGCGCGAAAATGGCGTTCGTGAACATACAGGCGATCGCGGCGAACTCCGCGGCCGGCAAGGAAGCGAGCACCCGGTTGAAGGTGCTGAACGACAAGAAGGTGGCGGAGATCAACGAGAAGAACAAGCAGCTTCAGGCGACGCAGACGAAGATGAACACGAGCGCCGGCGTGCTCAGCGAGAGCGCGCGGTCGCAGCTCGAAAAGGACATCGACCGCATGCAGCGCGACATCCAGTTCTCGCAGCAGAACGCGCAGGCGGAGGTGAACGACCTGCAGAACGAGCTGCAGGGCGAGTTCCAGCAGAAGCTCATTCCGATGATCAAGGCGATCGCCGAGGAGAAGGGCTTGCAGGCGGTGTTCAGCATCCAGGATTCGGGCGTCGCCTACTGGGATCCGGGGCTCGACATCTCCGACGAAGTGATTAAGCGGCTCGACGCGGCGCCGAAGACCGCGCCGAAGAAGTAGCGTTCACGGGGTTCGAGGGGTTCACGGGCGTCCGCACCCGTCGACCCCTCCGAACCCTGATACACTCTGCCTCTCGTGCCCCCCTCCATCAACATCCCCGCGGCCATCGATCGTCTCTGTTACCGCTATCCGTTTCCGCTCGTCGACGCGGTCACGGAGCACGATCCGGGACGCCGCGTGGTCGCGGTCAAGAACGTCACGGTCAACGAAGACTTCTTTCAAGGGCACTTTCCCGGCGAGCCGCTGATGCCGGGCGTGCTGATGATTGAAACGCTCGCGCAGGTCGCGACCATTCTCCTGACGCAGGGCGGCGCGGGGATGCCGGCTTCGCGGGCGTGGCTGCGCGGCGTCGACAAGGCGAAGTTCCGGAAGCAGGTCGTGCCCGGCGATCGGCTGCAGCTCGAGGTGACGCTGGGGGCGCGCCGCACGTCGATGGCGCGCGCCAGGGGCGTCGCCAGCACCGACGGCGGGATCGTCGCCGAAGCGGAGCTGGTGATGGCGCTGGAGCTGGCGGCGGGTGCGGGCACCCAGGCTGGCGCCGAGATTCATCCGACCGCGATCGTTCATCCCGGCGCGCGCATCGGCGCGGGCACCGTCGTCGGTCCGTACGTATCGATAGGCGAACACGTGCAGATCGGCCGCGACTGCACGGTCGGGGCGTCGACGGTGATCGACGGCTGGACGACGATCGGCGACGGCAACCGGATCTTTCCCATGGCGTCGATCGGCCTGGTGCCGCAGGACCTGAAGTTCGGCGGCGAGCCGACGCGCACCGCGATCGGCCATCGCAACGTGATCCGCGAGTTCGTCACGATCCACCGCGGCACCTCGGGCGGCGGCGGCCTGACCAGCATCGGCGACCGCAATCTGCTGATGGCCTACACGCACATCGCGCACGACTGCCACGTCGCCAACGACACCATCTTCGGCAACGGCGCGACGCTCGCGGGGCACGTGCTGGTCGACGACTACGCGAACATCGGGGCGTTCTCCGGCGTCCATCAGTTCTGCCGCGTCGGGAAGTACGCGTTCATCGGCGGCTATTCGGTCGTCACGAAGGACGCGCTGCCGTATGCCAAGACCGTCGGCAACCGCGCGCGCATCTACGGCATCAACCGCATCGGCCTGATCCGCCGCGGCTTTTCGCCGGATCGCATCTCCAAGCTGCAGCGCGCCTACCGCCACCTGCTGCACTCGAACACCAGCCGCGCGCTCGCGCAGATCGAATGCGACGCGACGCTGCAGTCCGACGAGGTCCGCTACGTCGTCGAGTTCATCCGGTCGTCGAAGCGCGGCGTCGGACTGCGCCGCCCGAGCCGAAGAGTAGAGGAAGTGGTGGAAGACTGACCCACCACGGACGGAGAGTGATGGACACGGATGGCAACGGCATCACGTTCGCCATCCGGACGAACGCCGCCTGCGCCATCTTCATCCGTGGGTGGAACGGTCAGGGATGTTCGACCGTGACCGTGTAGGTGAACGGTCCGGTGTCCGTGGTCACGCTTCCGACGTCGTACACGCGCAGGCAGAACGAGCCTCCGATCTGCGCGGTCCCGGTCAATACATTCGTCTGCACCGCGGCGTCGTTTGCAAGCACGGCCTGGCAGGTCGTGCCGATGACGGTCCCGAGGCTGAAGCCAATCGTCTTCGTGGCATCGGGCTGAACCGACGTCAGCGTCGCGGTGACCTTGCCGGTGGCATGGACGGCGTTCTGGTGCGTGTAGGCCCCGTTCGGCGTGAGCTGACCGGTGAACGTGTCGGTGGTGATCGTCGGGTTGGTGGGAACGATCGGCGTGGCGCCGGCGCCGCAGCGGGCCGCCAGCGCGAGCGCCGCGCACAGCAGCAGACCGCGCCCGAAGGGTCGAAACATTGCCTCTCCTGCCTCGATGATATGCTCAAGAGTCGATGCCGAATGCCCGATGCCGCATGCGAGGCGCCGACGTTCAGCCGGCATCCGGCGGCCGTCAGCCGGCATTGACACCAGCTTTTGACTCCACGTGTCCCGCATCGGCCTGATTGCCGGCAACGGCCGGTTCCCCTTTCTCGTCCTTCAGGGCGCCCGCAGCCTCGGGCACGACGTCACGGTCGTGGCCGTCAAGGAGGAAGCGTTCCCCGAGCTCGAGGAGGCCGCCCGCGAGGCGGGCGCCGGCCTGCACTGGGTGTCACTGGGCCATCTCGGTAAGTGTATCAAGGTCCTGAAGGCCGCCGGGGCGAAGCAGGCGATCATGGCCGGGCAGGTCAAACACGCCAGGATCTTCTCGGGCATCATCCCCGACTTCACGCTGCTGTCGGTGCTGATGAAGTTGAAGGCGCGGAACACGGATGCGCTGATCTCGGCGGTGGCCGACGTGCTGCGCGATGAAGGGATCGAGCTGCTCGACTCGACCGCGTTCCTTGCGCCGCTGCTCGCCGGCGCCGGGCCGCTCACGGCGCGCGCGCCCGATGCAGGCGAGGCGGCCGACTTCGCGTTCGGGTACAGCGTCGCGGACACGATCGCGGGCCTCGACGTCGGGCAGACGATTGTCGTGAAGGATCAGGCGGTCGTGGCGGTCGAAGCGATGGAAGGGACTGACGCGGTGATCCGGCGCGCCGGCGAGATCGCCGGACCGGGCTCGCGGGTCGTGAAAGTCGCGAAGCCGCGTCAGGACATGCGCTTCGATGTGCCGGTGGTCGGGGTCGCGACGATCGACTCGATGCGCGCCGCCGGGGCGACCGCGCTGTCGATCGATGCGGGCCGGACGCTGCTCGTGGACGGCGATCGCGTGCTCGCGGCGGCGAACGACGCGGGCATCGCGATCGTGGGGCGCGCGGCGGTCACGGCAGGGGCGCGTGGCTGACCCGCGGGTCCGCGTCGCGGTGATCGGCGTCGGGCATCTCGGGCGCCATCACGCGCGGCTGCTGGCCACGCTGGACGACGTGGAGCTGGCGGCCGTCGTCGATACCGTCCACGAGCGCGCGGCGGCGGCGTCCGAGGCGACGGGCGCGCGAGCGCTGACGGACTATCGCGAGCTGTTCGATGGCGTCGACGCGGTGACGATTGCCGTCCCGACCGAGTTGCATGCAGAGGTCGCGCGTCCTTTCCTGCAGCGCGGCACCGCCGTGCTCGTCGAGAAGCCGATCGCGCGATCGCTGGCCGAAGCCGACGACATCGTGGCGGCCGCGCACGCGTCGGGCGCGGTGCTCGCGGTCGGCCATACCGAGCGGTTCAACCCGGCGGTCGCCGCGGTCCTGCCGCTGGTCTCGACGCCGCGCTTCATCGAGGTGCACCGGCTGGGCGCGTTCCCGGACCGCAGCCTCGACATCGACGTCGTGTTCGACTTGATGATCCACGATCTCGACGTCATTCTCGCGATGGTGAAGTCGGAGGTCACGGCCATCGAGGCGGTCGGCGTGCCGGTGCTGACCGAGCGGTACGACATCGCCAACGCGCGGCTGCGGTTCGCGAACGGCTGCATCGCGAACGTGACGGCCAGCCGCATCAGCCGCGATCGCGTGCGGAAGATCCGCTTCTTTCAGCCGGACGCCTACATCTCGATCGACTACGCGTCGCAGGAAGTGGAGGGCTATCGGCTGGTGCGGCGCGATGGCCAGCGTCCGGAGATTCAAGGCGGCCAGCTGCCGATCGCGCGCGAGGAGCCGCTCAAGCGCGAGCTCGCCGACTTCGTGAGCGCCGTGCGCGGCCGCCGCGCCCCGCTCGTGACCGGCGTCGACGGCCGCCGCGCGCTCGCATTGGCGCAGGCGATCGCGGAGAAGATGGAGACCGTGTAGCGCACAGCTGCGGCCGGTGCTGCAGGTGACGTTCTACCGTTGACCGCTTACCGCCTACTGCCAACCACCTACTGCCGACATGTTTCATGATCTGATCGCGTTCATCGACGCCCTCGACAACACGCGCGAGCTTGCGCGCATCACCGAGCCGGTCAGCCCGGAGCTCGAGATCGCCGCGGTCACCGATCGTGTCTCGAAGTCGCCAGGCGGCGGTCCGGCGCTGCTGTTCGAGCAGCCGACCGGACACGACATGCCGGTGGCAATCAATCTCTACGGATCGATGACGCGGATGTGCATGGCGCTCGGCGTGCGCTCGCTCGACGATCTTGCGGCGGAGATCGCCGAGCTGACGAATCCGAAGATCCCTGCCGGCGTCCTCGACGCCCTGAAGATGCTGCCGATGCTCGGCCGCCTCAAGGATCTGCTGCCGAAGACGGTGAGCAGCGGACCCTGCCAGGAAGTCGTGCAGAAGAACGGGACGCTCGAGGGCATCCCGATCCTCAAATGCTGGCCGTCGGACGGCGGTCCCTATATCACGCTGCCGATGGTGTTCACGAAAGACCCCGAGACCGGCATGCGGAACATCGGCACGTATCGGATGCAGGTCTACGACGAGCGTACGACCGGGATGCACTGGCAGCGCCACAAGGGCGGGGCGCAGCACTATCGAGTGGCCGAGCGGCTGGGCACGCGACTGCCGGTTGCGGTCGCGCTCGGCGCCGACCCCGCGCTGCCGTTCGCCGCGACGGCGCCGATGCCGGAAGGGCTCGACGAATTGCTGCTCGCGGGCTTTCTGCGCCGCGAGCGCGTGGAACTCGTCAAGTGCGTCACCGTCGATCTCGAGGTCCCGGCCAACGCGCAGATCGTCCTCGAAGGCTACGTCGAGCCGGGCGAGCGGCGCCGCGAGGGGCCGTTCGGCGACCACACCGGGTTCTACTCTCATCCCGACGACTATCCGGTGTTCCACCTCACCTGCGTGACGCGGCGCAAGCACCCGATCTATCTGACGACCGTGGTCGGCATTCCGCCGATGGAGGACTACTATCTCGGGAAGGCGAGCGAACGGATTTTCCTGCCGCTCATCCGCAAGACCGTGCCCGAGATCGTCGACATGCACTTTCCCGCCGAGGGCATCTTCCACAATCTCGTCATCATCTCGATCGACAAGCGGTATCCCGGGCACGCGCGAAAAATCATGAACGCGGTCTGGGGACTCGGGCAGCTGATGTTCTCGAAGACGATCATCGTCGTCGACAAGGACGTGGACGTGCAGAACCAGTCGGAGGTCGCCTGGATCGTGGGCACGCACATCGATCCGGAGCGCGACATCCAGTTCATGCGCGGGCCGGTGGACGACCTCGAGGATGCGAGCGATCTGCCGGCGTTCGGGAGCAAGATGGGCATCGATGCGACACGCAAGTGGCCATCCGAAGGGTTCAAGCGTCCGTGGCCCGAGCGGATCAGGACCACCGACGCGGCGGCGCGGCGCGCCGAGGAGATCTGGCGCCGCATTCGGCAGGGATGGAAGCCATGACCGCGATGACGCTGGAAGAAGCCGAGGCGCTCCTCGGCGGACGCGATCTGATTGCGATCGGGGCG
>JABFWM010000206.1 GCA_013362195.1 Acidobacteriota bacterium | reverse complement strand
GGCGGTCTTGAAGATGATGTCCATGCCGCCCGAGAAGTCGGTGTTGCGGCGAATCAGCTCTGCGAACGAGTTCCCTTCCAGCTGGAACCGGAAGTTCAACCCGTCGGTGCGCTGCAGGTAGTAGAAGCGATCGCCGTCCTGCAGGTTCTCGAGCTGTTTCTCGAACACGTGGTTGAACGTCGAGCCGAGCAGGCCGCCGAACACCGCCTGGCGTTCCGCGAGACCGCCGACCCAGAAGTCCACTTTGTCGACGCCGCTCGTCGCCGCGTCCTGGAACATGAACGGGCCGTTGGCCGCGACCAGCGCCGTGGCCGCCGCACGCTTGCCGGCGATGGTGGCGGCGCTCGTGATCGTCGGGTCGGTGCCGTAGGCCGCGACGAAGTTGACGAGCGAGTCGATGTGCTTCAGGCCGTTGCCGAATTCGAACCAGTTCGCATACGGCTTCAGCGTCGCGTCCTTCGTCTGCGCGAAGAACTGCGCGCGGACGACGTTGAGCGGCGGGATGCCTTCGCTGCGGCCGCGGGCGAGGTTGATCGCCGCGAGGTCGAGCGGCAGGCCGAGCAGTTGATTGCGCACCGAGTCGACGACGAACTCGTCGAGCTCGTTGCCGACCTCGCGCGACAGCCCGCGCACGAGCGCGCCCGCCGCCTTGTCGGCGGTCAGCGGACCGGCCAGCCCGCCGTCGTTGTAGCCCTCCGGATTGAGGAAGGCGTCGAAGAGGCGGATGTCGTTCTGGGCTTCGACGCCGTTCACGACGTTGATGCGGGTCACCACTTCCGGCAGCATCGAGTGGCCGAGGCGGTACACGGTGTGCGCGAACTCCGCCGAGATCGCGCCGTTGATGGACGTGATGCCGCCCAGGAACGGGTTGATCAGCGGCTGCATCGTGCGCGCGAACTCCTCGAACACGAGGTGCTGATACTGCATCTCGGTCGCGAAGCGCGCCGCCTGGAACAGCCGTTCGCCGTAGTCCCATCCCGATCCGGGGTGCACCGCGTGCCACGCAGCAATCTCCTCAGGCGTCAGCAGCGTATTGATGCGGCGATCGATGTCGTGCACGAGACGGTTGTGCTCGGCGTGGAAGATCTGGTGCACCATCGTCAGCGCGATGTTCTCGTTGCCGCGCCCGTCACCGGTGATGAAGGGCAGCCCGAGCAGCTCGTCGTCGTAGGTGCACGTCGTCTGCACACCGGAGCGGAAGTTCGTCACCGTCGTGTCCGGGTCCGGCAGCAGCGGGTTCGGCGTGCCGCGCGGCGACGGCACCGCGTTGTGCGCGATGTCATTGAGAAACGCGTGCCCGGTGCGGAACGCCGTGTCGGGAATCTCGATGCCCAGGCCTCCGTTCGCGGCGGGATTGCCCTCGACCAGGATGTTGCCGCGCAGCACGAGCTGCGGGAAACCGTTCGGGCCCGGCTTGAAGTGGCCGTAGGGATCCGTGAGGATCAGCGGCGCGTCGAACACGTCGGCGTCCAGCAGATGGATGCCGAGCAGGTGGCTCGCCTGCGCCTTCACCTCGGTCCAGTTGCCGATGTTGCAGATGTTGTCGCCGGGGGTACCGGTCGGGCGCGGCGCACAGAAGCCGCCGTCCAGCATCTTGCCCGTCTGCACGGGTTTCCCCAGCGCGTTGAGCGCGTACTCGCGCAGGAACACCTGGTGCGCGGGATGCGACGTGTAGGTCTGGTTCTGATCGACCCACGGCGTCGTGGTGTTCATCGCCTCCTGGATGTCGTCGCCCGTGCCCAGAATCCCGTCGGGGCCGGGCTGGTTCTGGCCGCGCGTCATCACCATGAAGCGCTGCTCGACGGGCAGATCGTCGGCAGTGCCGAAGATCTTGTCAGGACCGGCGATCAGCGGATCGTCCGGGCGCAGCGGCATGATCACCGTGCCGCCGCCCTTCGTCACGAGATCGAGGCCGTGATCGAAGAACTGACCGAAGAACGTGAACATCAGGTTGAACGGCGCCGAGAGGCCGAAGTCCGGAGTGATGTTCGGAATGAAGAGCGACCCGGTCACCGGATCGGGCGTCGATGAACCCGAGCAGACGAATCCGCCGGCGCCGCAGGGATTCTGCGCTGCCGCGAACGCTGCGGGATTCGCCGCGGTCTGGTCGACGATCAGGTTGCTGACCAGGCGCGGTTCGCTGTCGGCGACGAATCCCGTCTTCTGCGCGTAGGAGGTCGCCTGCCCCGCCGCCTGCGGACCCGCGCCGTCGGGATCGAACGGCAGCGTCTCCGCCGGCCGGAAGCTGGGCGGCGTCAGACGTGGGATCACGAGGTCGGCCTTGCCGAAGTCGGTCTGTCCCGCGACCAGGTTGTTGAACGATCCGTCGACCGTGCGGAGGCCGCGCGGCAGCTGCGGATTGCCGACCTGATTGGGTCCGGGGCCGAGCAGCACTCCGCCGGCGGCGTGATCCTGCGCGACGAGGATCTGCAGATAGATGAACCGCAGGTCGCCGGCGTCGATGTTGAAGCCCTGTCCGACCGGCGCCACTTGCGTTTGCGCGTGCAGGACGGCGGGCGCCATCACCGGTTGCATGATGGGCCGCCCGACCGGGGAGACCAGCATCGCGATCATCGTCGCCGCGGCCCAGCGCTTGGCTGACCGCCCGCGACGACAGGTAAGGAGCTGTTTCTTTCGCATCATTTCCTCCCGACAAAAGTGCGCATGCGCGCGTGGACACACGCCGACTTGCAGTGACCCGTGGGACACATCGGTGTTTCTTCCTTTCGTTTGCTGACCGAACTGAACGAACGTCGTGTGCGTCGAGTCACGGATCGACGCGTGCGCGCACACCTCACCCCCGGCGGCGCCGCGCGACGACGCGCAGGGCGCCGCCACTGGTCGCCGCGTCCGGCGTTACGCGCGAGCGCGCGCCCGCGAACGCTGGACGGCGGACCGTGAGTGGCGGAGTGCTAGCGGAGAGGGCTTACAGGAGGGGGGCCGCGAAGCAGCGAAACGTCGGCCGGCGTGTGGACGGCCGCGGCGATGAGGACCAGTGCCACACGGCAATGTCCCGCGATTCTGACCAGCGTGACCCCGGCCGGGACGAGCGCGCCGCTGTCGCTCCCGTCTTCATCGTCGGTGTCGTCGTCGGACGGATCGGAATCGAACGCCGGCGGGCCGCGCAGCGCAAGCGGATTCTGCGTTTGCGTGACACAGCTCTCGCCGGAGGTGTGCTGCCTGCGCAACCGCACCGTGTGAACGGCGACGAGCGCCTTGTTGACGATCGACGCCGGGGCGCGATGGCCCGACGGATCGTCAGGGTCGATCGCAAGGTGCTGTGCGACGTCCGCTCCGACCGAGGGACAGAGTTCCGTCCACGCGCGCGCCGTCGCACTCGGGGCGCCGCACGTGACCGCCGTCCGCAGCGTGCCGGCTGCAGATGCGGACGCGAGCAGCGTCACGCCGGCGCAGACTGTGATCAGTCCCGCCACTCGGGCAAACCCGAAGCCCGCACACGACCAGCGTCGATTCGTGGTCACTGGACTCCTGAACTGCGGATTGAAATGGAGACCCACGCGCAGGCTAGATGAGCCCGGGAGAATTGAAAATGGCCCGTTAGTGGGGGGTGAAGGAGGGTCCGCCGGGACCCGCAGGTCCCGGCGGATGTTCGAGCGGCGCGATCGATGCGTCGATCGGACGCGCCGTGGCTGGTTACCGCACGATTGGCGTCACCATGTCAGTCTGGATCTCGACCGCGGTCAGCGCGCGGTTGTAGACGCGCAGCTCGTCGATCAACCCCTGGAAGAACTCCTGGAGCGACGAGTTGTTGCCGCCGATGCGGATCGCGCCGTTGGTCTCGGCGATCGTGCCGGTCAGCGGCGTCGTGCCGACGAGCACGCCGTTGACGTAGAACCGCTGGTTCGCCCCGTCGTAGGTCGTCGCGAGGTGCGTCCAGGTGTTCAGCGCCAGCCGCGTGGTGCCGCGAACCGCGCTGTCTGCCGTGGTGAACGTCGGGGCGACGCGCACGTAGCCGGCCGGGACCGGGAAGCCCAGTGAGAGCGGCGCCCCGTCGTGCGCATACAGCGCATACGAGAGCAACCCTTCACCCTGGATGCCGCGTTCCTTCATGAGGATGGTTTCCCACCCGCTCATGTTGATCGGGTTCACCCAGGCTTCAACGGTCATGCCCGTGGTGAGCTTCAACGGGCTCGTCGTCGTCGCGATATCGGCGACCGTCACCCAGTCGTCGATGCCGTCGAACTGCAGCGCGCGGCCGATCTTGCCGGCGACGCGTACCGCTCCGAGGATCGTCCCGTTCCTGAGCGTGGTCGACGAGTCAATCGCGGTGGTGCCGGCGGCTTCGTCGAAGGCCAGCGCCAGCACCAGGCCCGCCGGCTGCGGCGCCCCACTCGACACGACAATGGCCACTGCCGATCCGGGCGGCACGAGCGCACCCGCCGCCGGAGTCGAGCTGATGACATTGCCGCGCGCGATGGTCGCGCTCGCCGCCTGCGTGACGGCCCCGAGCGTCAACCCAGCGGTCTGGATCGCCGTCGTTGCCGCGGCCTGCGTCAAGCCCACGACGCTGGGCACCGCCCGGAGTGCCGGCCCGAGCGAGACCGTGAGGGCCACGCCCGTCCCCGGCGCCGTGCTCGTGCCCGCCGCGGGCGACTGGCTGATCACCGTGCCGGCCGCGGCCGCGTTGTTCACCGAGGTGACCGCGCCAACGGTCAGGCCGGCCGCCGTCAGCGCTGTCGTCGCCGCCGCCTGCGTCCCGCCGACGACGTTCGGCACCAGCGCGCCGAGCGACACGACGATGTTCACCGTGGTCCCGAACGGCTGCGTCGTGCCCGCCGCCGGGGTCTGGCTCATGACGCTGCCGATCGCCACCGTCGGGCTGTTGGCACTCGCCGCCACCGTGACGAAGTCAGCGTTGGTCAACGCCGTGGTCGCCGCCGCCTGCGTCAGGCCGACGACGTTCGGGACGAGCGTCCGCGTCACGCCGCCGCCGGCGCCGGGCGCCGGCACCGTGACGTCCGCGAACTGCAGCCGCTCGATGTTGCGCAGGATGTCGGTCCCGTCGTTGAGGCGGGCGCCGCCCGTCTTCGGTGCGCCGACGTCGGTCACCGTCACGGTGCCGTTCGGGTTCAACCGAATCGTGTAGTCCTGCAGGTTGCCCGAGAAGACCGCGGTGTCGCAGTTGAGCGGCTTCAGCGCGCTGCAGTCGGGCGGCGGCACCGCGGGCGTGACGATCTCGCGGATGATGCGGATGTTGCCCGGGTTGAGCCGCTGCGGGGTCGCGAACACGTCGTCGGTCAGCAGGCGCGGATCGTCGACGCGTTTCACCACCACCGCTCCGGTCACGGGATCCGGATTCAGCGTGGCTTCGAGCTGGACGTTCAGCCACACGTCGCCGTCGATCAGGTCGTCGCCGGCCTTGCCTTCCAGCGTGTCGCTGCCGCGCCCGCCGAGCAGGACGTTGCCGCCGATGAACAGGATGTGGCGGATCGCGCCGACGCCCGCGCCCGGTGCGCCGTTGGGCACGCCACCGGCGGTGTCCACGAACACCACGGGTGCGTTGCTCGGGACGATCCCGAAGCCGGTGGTCACGAGCTCGGTGAGGCCGGTGATCTTCGCCGCCCCTTCAACGGTCATGGCCATCTGCGGCTGCAGCTGGCGTTCGATCGCCGCGGCCGGATCGAACACGTTGTTGTCGCCGGCGATGTGATCGTCGAGATCCCAGCCCGACGCGCCGTCGGTGAACCGGTACTTGTTGCGCAGGTCGTTGAAGTTGAGGACGATGCCCGGAACGGCGAGCAGCGACAGCTCGACGAACTCCGGCAATTGCCAGCCGCGAAGGGTAAGCCAATCGAAGCCGTAATCGCCGAAGAACTTGTTGGTGCCCTCGGACATCAGGAAGATGTCGTCGCCGCCTGCGCCCCAGTGGTTGTCCTGGCCCGGCCCGCCGCCGAGCACATCGTCGC
>JABFWM010000698.1 GCA_013362195.1 Acidobacteriota bacterium | reverse complement strand
CCTGAAGCTGCGTGGCGGATACTTCGTCGAGGGGAAACGCGTCGGGCGGCCGCTGCGGCACGATGGCGAGCAGCAGCGCGAGGACGGCAAGCGGGCGTGCAATCACGCCGTCAGTCTATCGACAATCGCGCGCCAGGTGCGCGCCGCCGGCGTGTGCTCCGCCGCCAGCGCCGCGCCGCACAACGTCCCGCCGGTGTCGCTCGAGGGCACGGTCCATACCGGCTCCACTTCGAGGTGCAGGCCGATGCCCGCGACCTCCACGTCGAACGTCTCCGGCAGCCGTCCGCGATCCGGCAGTTCGAGCCGCAGTCCTCCGTACGAGACGTCGACGACCGCTGCCGTCCGTCCCGCCGCCGTCACGCGGAAGCCGCCGATGACGCGCTTGCGCGGCCAGCGGCGCTGCCGCCGCACGTTCGAGAGCGAGTTGGAGACGAGCTCGAGAAATTCCGCCGGCCGGATCGGCTTGCGGACGAATGCCGCCTGATAGCGTCCCGCCTCGATCTCCAGCATCGGCTCGTCGTAGCCGGTGATGATGATGACCGCCATGTCGGGATGATCGGCACGGCTCTGCATCACGAGGTGCAGGCCGTTGAACGCGCGGAGCCGGACGTCGGTGACCAGCAGGTCGAACGTGCCGAGCGCGAGCAGCCGCTTTGCCGCATCGTAGGTCGCGGCGCCGGTGACGTGGTGCCCCGCATCGCGGAGCAGTTCGACGATGCCGGAGAGTGCCTGTTCGTCGTCGTCGAGGACGAGAATGCGAAACGGTAATTTCATGGTCGGGCCGGGAGCTGAGCCCACGGAGATACGGTAGAGGTCGCAAATGCGATGCCGCCGACCGCGCGCCGTTTTTGCCGGAATTCCGGCGACCTCGAGCCGGCGATGCTCCCCGTTTGGTAATAGGGCCAACAGGAATGCAATTGATTGGACTTAGTGGATCGTCGGACTCGGAAGCGCGGCGGCGGCAATGACGCGGCGGATCATGCCGTCGAGCCGGGTCTGCTCGATGGCAAACGGACCGGCCACGGCCGCGCCCATGGGAATCTCGATGGCGATGACGACCTGATCGCCGACCGGTTCGACGATCCAGCTGAAGCCGCGCAGCGCGATGAACGGCGTGCCCTTGGACGGATTCTTCACGCGATCGATCGCGAGCAGAATCTGCTTCAGCACCGTCTCGACATCCGCGTCGCGCCAACCTGCCGGATCCACCCCGTGTTCGATCCGTTCCGTGACGGCGTAGTTGCGGTCGCGCAGCACGATCTCGACATCGAAGGTCATGCCTGAAGTATAGCTGGTTGCGCAGCCGTCTCAGCCTGCGACGAGCAGCGATGCGAGCGCCTCGGGTGACGACACCGGCGCCTGACAGGCGAAATCGCGGCACACGAATGCGGTGGCGCGTCCGTCCTGCATCTGCATCGGGCCGACGAACGGCATCAGCCGCGCGAGCTCGGCCTGGCGCGCGCCGGGCTCGACCGGCATGATGACCGCGAACGGCAGGAAGCGGCCCGACACTTCGGCCAGCAACGCGGCCGTGTCTTCCCGATCGCGCGGCCCGACCACGACGATCTGTGACAGGCCGGCGTGCCACGCCGACAACCCGGCCAGCATCAGCGGAATCACGCGGGCCGCGCGGCCCGCATTCGGACCGTAGCGGGCGAGCGTTCGCTGCGCCTTCCGCCGCGCCTCGTGGTCGTCGAACAGGTGCGCCATGGTGATCAGATTCATGACGGACATCGCGCTCGCCGAGGGTTCGGCGCCGTCGTAGTCTTCCTTCAATCGCAGGAGCACGAAGGGATCGCTCCCCGTCGTGCTGAACCAGCCGGCTTCGGTCTCGTCCCAGAAGAGATCGTCCTGCCGGGCCTGCAGCGTGCGCGCCCATGCGAGCCATGCCGGATCGCCATCCGACTCAAACAGCTCCAGCACTCCCCAGATCAACGCCGCATAATCCTCGGCGTAGGCGTCGATCGCCGCGTGGCCGCCGCGATAGCGGCGCAGCAGCCGCCGCTCGGCCTCGTGCCACATACGGTCGCGAATGAATCCGGCCGCGCGCTGCGCTGTCGCCAGATGTGCCGCCGCGAACGGCCGGCCGGCGAGCACGCGCGCCGCGCGGGCGAACGCCGCAATCATCAGCCCGTTCCACGACGTCAGCACCTTGTCGTCGAGATGGGCCCGCGGCCGCTTCGCGCGCGCTTCGAACAGGGCGATGCGCGATCGTCCGAGCGCCTCCGTCACCGCGTCGATCGATCGCCCGGTGCGCGCGGCGACGTCTTCGAGCGAGTGCGACGTGTACAAGATGTTCTGGTTCGTGAATTCCGCCTGGGGATCGCTGGCCACGTTGCCGCCCGGCCTGATCCCGAAGCGCACGCGGACGACGTCGGCGTCGGCGCCGAGCAGCGCCCCGATCTCCGCATCCGTCCACACGTAGAACGCGCCTTCGCGTTTCGGCCCGCCCTCCGGCGGCACGCTGTCGGCGTCCTCGGCCGACGAGAAGCCGCCCTCGCTCTGCTGCAGGTCGCGGCGCACGTAGGCGAGCGTGTCCTCGGCAATCGCGGCGTAGAGCGCGTCGCCCGAGACCAGCGCCGCCTCGAGATACGCCAGCGCCAGCTGCGCCTGGTCGTAGAGCATCTTCTCGAAGTGCGGCACGCGCCATTCGGCATCGACGGCGTAGCGGTGGAAGCCGCCGCCGACGTGGTCGCGCATGCCGCCGAGCGCCATCGCGCGCAGCGTGTCGAAGGTCATCAACGCCGCCTTCTCGTGCCCGGTGCGCGCGTACTCGCGCAGCAGCAGGAACAGCTCGGCGGGGCGGGGAAATTTCGGCGCCTGTCCGAAGCCGCCATGCCGCGCGTCGAAGGCGCGTTCGTACTGCGAGACGGCCTCGGCCAGCGTCTCCGGACCCGCGAGCGTCGCCTCGACCTGGGCGCGGCCGTCGCTGCCGGTCACGGTTTTCAACCGGTCGAACAACTCGGTGGCCGCGTGATCGACGCGGCTGCGATCGTGCTTCCAGACGTGCGCGATCTCCTGCAGCAGGTCGACAAAGCCGGGGCGGCCCCATCGCGAGGTCGGGGGAAAGTAGGTGCCGCCGAAAAAGGGCCGGAGGTCGGGCGTCAGGAACACGGTCATCGGCCAGCCGCCCGATCCGGTCGTCGACTGGACGAACGTCATGTAGACGCGATCGACGTCGGGCCGCTCCTCGCGATCGACCTTGATCGACACGAAGTCGGCGTTGAGCGCGCTGGCAATCTCGGCGTTCTCGAACGACTCGTGCTCCATCACGTGGCACCAGTGGCAGGTCGAGTAGCCGATCGACAGGAAGATCGGCTTGTCTTCGCTGCGCGCTTTGTCGAACGCCTCCGCGCTCCAGGGATACCAGTCGACGGGGTTCCCGGCGTGCTGCAGCAGGTAGGGACTCCGCTCCTGCGCGAGTCGGTTCATCCCGCCATGCTGACATACAATTCATCCCGAATGGAATTCGCGGTCGAGACGCGCGCGCTCGCGCGGACCTTCGGATCGCTGCGCGCCGTCGACGGCATCGACCTGCAGGTGCCGGCGGGAAGCCTCTACGGGTTCCTGGGCCCCAACGGCGCGGGCAAGTCGACGACGATCAAATGCCTGACGGGGCTGCTGCGGCCGAGCGGCGGCGAGATGCGCATTCTCGGCATCGATCCGCTCGCGGATCCGGTGGCCGTCAAACGCCGGATCGGTGTCGTCCCCGAAGATCTCGCCCTGTTCGAGCGGCTCACCGCCGCCGAGATGCTGATGTTCGTCGGCCAGGTGCACGGGATCGAGGACGAGACGTTCAAGTCGCGTTCGGCCGACCTGCTCTCGCTGATGGATCTCAACGGCGCCGCGTCGACGCTCGTGGCCGACTTCTCGCACGGCATGCGCAAGAAGCTTGCGCTCGCGGCCGCGCTGCTGCCGGCGCCGCGGCTGCTCTTCCTCGACGAGCCGTTCGAGGGGATCGACGCGGTCGCCTCGCGGCAGATCAAGGATCTGCTGCACTCGTTCGTCGCGCGCGGCGGCACCATCTTCCTCACGTCGCACATTCTCGAGATCGTCGAACGGCTCTCGACGCATATCGGGGTGATCGCGCAGGGGCGGCTGGTCGCGCAGGGGCCGCTCAGCGAGGTGCGGTCGGGCGCCGGCGTCGGCAAGACGCTGGAGGAGCTGTTCATCGATCTGGTCGGCGGCGAGCGCGCCGCGGCGGACTTCGACTGGCTCTGAGATGACGCGCCTCTTCCGCGCCTTCCTGTGGCTCCGCTGGCGCGTGTTCGTCAACTCGCTCGAGCGTACCGGCGCGCGCGACACCATCGAGCGCTTCTCGCTGGCGACGGAAAAGCTCGGCCCGCTCATCGCGCTGACGCTGCTCATCCCGTCGAGTCTCATGCTCGCGGCGATTGGTCTCGTCGCGGGCTACGGCCTCGCGAGCGGCTCGTGGCTCATCCCGATGGAGGTGGTGCGCTACTTCCTGCTCGCGTCGACGGCGTTCACGATGATCGGTCCGATCGTGCTTCCGCCGCGCGACGCGGGAAACGTGGTGCGTTTTCTGCTGCTGCCGATCCCGCGCGGCGCGCTCTATACCGCGCACGCCGCCGGTGCGATCGCCGACCCGTGGGTGCTGTTGACCGTGCCGCCGGTGCTGATGGTGCCGATCGGACTTGCGGCCGGCGGCCGTTTCGTGGCCGCCGCGATCGCGCTCGCCGCCGGCGCGCTGTTCGTCCTCGTCATCGTCGGCCTGACGGCGTTGCTCTCGGCGACGATTCACCTGCTGCTGCGCGACCGCCGGCGCAGCGACCTGGTGATGCTGCTGCTCGTCGTGATCCTGCCGCTGCTCGGGCTCTTTCCGTCGATGATGCAGGCGCGCCGCGCACGCGAGGTGATCGCGGAGCCATCCAGCGAGACCGCGCCGCGGAGCGGCCCGTCGCTGGTCGGCGTCGCGGCGCGGCGCGTGTTCAGCGGCCTGCCGTCGGAGCTGTACGCGCGGAGCGTGAAGGCGCCGGCCGCGTCCGGCGCGGTCGTGCCGATTGCCGGCCTCGGCGCGCTCGCGCTCGTCATCCAGGCGCTTGGCATCGCCGCGTTCTCGCGCATGCTCGACATGCCGGTCTCGCTCGGCGCGCGACGCGCCGGCACGTTCGCGCGTTTGTGGGCGCTGCGCATCCCCGGGCTCACCCCCGCGGCGTCCGCGGTGGCGCTCGCGCACGTACGTCTGGCGCTGCGCACGCCGCGCGGCCGATCGATGTTCGTCGCGCCGCTGCTGATGCTGCTCGTGTTCGGGTTGGTGGTGCGGCGGACGGGTGAGGTGGCGTTCCCGGGGATCGATCTGGCGTCGGGCCTCGGCCTCGCGACGTTCACCAGTTTCATCTCCGTGCTGGCGATCCTGCCTTTCGCGATGAACCAGTTCGCGATTGACAAGGCGGGCTTCACGCGCGAGATGCTGCTGCCGCTCGGCATCGGCGAGCTGCTGGCGGGAAAGGCGGTCGGGAACGCGATCGTGGCGTTCATCCCGGCGGTGTGCTGCGTCGTGCTGTCAGCGCTGCTCGTTCCCGGCGGCCATCCCGCGCTGTGGGTCGCGCTGCTGCCCGGGATCGCGTCGATTTACGTTCTCGGCGCGCCGGCTGCCGCCGCGCTGTCGGCGCTGTTCCCACGCGCCGTCGACCTGAGCAGCATCGGCAACGGCAGCAACGCCCATCAGGCCGCCGGACTCCTTGGCATGCTGGCGTTCATCGTGTCGGCCGCGCCATGCGTGCTGCTCGCGATGGTCGCGACGCGGTATTTCGGCCGGCCGGAACTGGCGCCGCTCTTCCTCCTCGTGTGGCTCGCCATCGCGTCCGCGGTCGCACGGCTGCTGTTCGTACCCGTGCGGCGGCTCGTCGCCAGCCGCTGCGAAACCCTCGCGCAGTATTACTGACGCCGGGTCTGAAGACCCGGCCTACGTG
>JABFWM010000679.1 GCA_013362195.1 Acidobacteriota bacterium | reverse complement strand
ATCGACGCCGTCTCCTGACCCGCATCGAGTCACGTCAGTCGACGGCCTTCAACCCCTGAATGACGGGCGGGCGATCGGCGCGAGTTCCAGCGACGTGCGCGTGATCGGCAGCGCCGCGTCGCGGATCGCACCGTTGCGCTGCGCGAGGAATGTCCGCCTGATCGATGTTCTGGGGCTATGCCGCGCCCCGCTGCCCATCGTGCTCCCGGCCCGGCCATCGCCCCGTCCCGCAGGTGGCACAGACCCAGAGCAATCGCCGCGGCTCGAACACGGTGAGCGCACGCGCGACCGGTCCGCCGGCCACGCATGGGCACGGCGTCGGGGACAACGACTCGAGCCAGGCGTCCAGGTAGGACCGGGTCTGGGCGCCAACTTTGAAGCTGATGGGAACGATCGTCGCGCCACACTCGGGGCACGACCTCATGCGGGCGATGCGATCGCGCACCCGTGCGATAACCAGGTGGTGGCGAAGCTGTTCGCAACGGGTGCACGGGTCACTGAGCGGCATGATGCGACCGCAGTGTGAAACCTACGCCGCTCGTCACCAGAATCAATGAGGGGAACCCCTAATGGCGTAAGGGGCCCGGCCTACTGGCCCCGTCCACGCTGATCAGCGGCCCGCGGTGCGTTTGCGGCCACGGCCGGTGGACGGGTTCGACCGCGATGCCCCTTTCGACTTCGCGCGCGACGTGGCGCGTCGCGCGGCGGCCCGCGGACGACCGCTGCTGCTCTTGCGCGCGGTCGACCGGCCGCTGCTCTTGCGGGCTGCCGCCGAACGCCCACCCGTCTTGCGCGATCGGGCCGCCCCCGGTCTTTCGCGCCGTGCGTGTGCGCGCGCTCTGCGCCGCCGTCTTCCTGCGCCCTGGTCCGCCCGCGCGCCGCTTGCGCGGCCCGCCTCCCGCCGTCTCTCGATCCCCGAACCTGTTGACGTTGCTCCGCTCGCCGCACGATGCGCAGGACCGGAACCGGGACAGTCACACTTACGCGGACGCGCAAAATAACTGTGAGTGTCCCCGTTCCGACCCGTGGTGCGCTCCTGTACGAGCCGCGCTGGATTGTCCTCGTCTGAGTGGACGAGCGGCCGCGGTTCTGAAATCATCGCGCGCGCAGGAGACTTCATTGATGCAGCAGATACGCGTTCATGCGACCGTTTTCGCGCTGATCGTGGCGACGTCGCTGGCGGCCGTTCGTGCTCAACAGCCGCAGCAGCCGCAGCAACCGCAGCCCACCGTCCGTCCAGGCGAGCCGAACCCGACCATCCCGGGTGAGCGCACGCGCACGCCGCCCGAAACACCCAACCGCCCCGCCACGCCGCCGCAGCCGGCGCCGCAGCAGCCGGGCGCACCGCCGGTGGATCCCGACGCCTTCGCGTCGACCTACAAGCCGTTCCCGTCGCGCACCACGGTGATTCGCAACGCGACGATCCTCACCGGCTCGGGCCCCGCGATCGAGCGCGGCGCGCTCTTGCTGAAGGACGGCAGGATCGCGGCGGTCGGTCAGGCGGTCGACGCGCCCGCCGACGCGCTCGTCATCGACGCCAGCGGGAAATGGGTGACGCCGGGGATCATCGACACGCATTCGCATCTCGGCGTCTACGCGGCGCCCGGGATCCAGTCGCTGCAGGACGGCAACGAGATGACGAGCCCGAACACGGCCGAAGTGTGGGCCGAGCATTCGCTCTGGCCGCAGGACCCGCAGTTCGATCTGTCGCTGGCCGGCGGCGTCACGGTGATGCAGATCCTGCCGGGGTCGGCGAACCTCTTCGGCGGACGCAGTGTCACGGTCAAGAACGTGCCGGCGCGGACCGCAGAGGACATGAAGTTCCCCGGCGCGCCCTACGGCTTGAAGATGGCGTGCGGCGAGAATCCGAAGCGCGTCTACGGCTCGCGCAACACGGCGCCGCAGACGCGCATGGGCAACGTGGCGGGCTACCGGCGCGCGTGGCAGGCCGCCCTCGAATATCGCGACAGCCTGCGCCGGTGGCGGACGGCGGGCTCGGATCCGGAGAAGCGCCCCGCGCGCAACCTGCAGCTCGAGACGCTGGCCGGGGTGCTCGACGGCGAGATCCTCGTCCACAACCACTGCTACCGCGCCGACGAAATGGCGACGATGATCAAGATCGCGAAGGAGTTCGGCTTCCACATCGCCTCGTTCCATCACGCGGTGGAGGCCTACAAGATCCGCGACCTCCTCGCCGAGAACAACATCTGCGCGAGCATGTGGGCCGACTGGTGGGGCTTCAAGCTGGAGGCGTTCGACGGCATTCGCGAGAACATCGCCCTGGTCGACGCGGCGAAAGGGTGCGCAATCGTCCATTCGGACGATCCCAATGGCGAGCAGCGGCTCAACCAGGAAGCCGCAAAGGCGATGCGCGCGGGACGGGAAGCGGGCCTGACCATCGAGCGCGCAGACGCGATCAAGTGGCTGACGATCAACCCCGCGAAGGCGCTCGGGATCGACAAGATGACGGGCTCGCTCGACGTCGGCAAGAACGCCGACGTGGTGATCTGGTCCGCCGATCCATTCAGCGTCTACGCACACGCGGATCAGGTGTTCATCGACGGCGCCCTGATGTTCGACCGGAACGATCCGGCCAGGCGCCCACAGCGGGATTTCATGACCGGACTGCTCCCGAACGGTGGTGCGCGATGAGGCGCGCGCTGGTCCTCCTGATAGCGCTCGCGGCTGGCGCGTCGCTCGCGGCGCAGACCGCGCGTCCGCCGTCGCGGCGTCCGGCGCCGCCGCCGCAACCCCCGTCCCAGAGCGCCGCACCAGCCGGGACGATCGCGATCGTCAACGCCCGCGTGCTGCCGGTCGCGGGGCCCGCCATCGAACGGGGCGCGGTGATCATCCGCGGGGCCACGCTCGCCGCGGTGGGCGCGGATGTGGCCGCACCGGCGGGCGCCCGCATCATCGATGCCGCCGGCAGGATTGTCACGCCCGGCTGGATCGAATCCGCCACCCAGATCGGCATCGTCGAAATCGAGTCGGGCGCCGAAGGGACCGACGATCAGGCAACCACCGACAAGGATCTGAGCGCCGCGTTCGACGTCGTCGACGGCTTCAACGCCGACTCCACCGTCATTCCCGTCACGCGCGTCGAGGGCATCACGCGCGCGGTCGTCATGCCCGCCGGATCCGGACACGCGATCCTCGGACAAGGCGCGCTGTTCGATCTCTCGGGGGCGCCCCTGCCGGCCAGCGTCGTGAAGGCGCCGGTCGCGATGTTCGCGAACCTGGGCGAGGCGGGCGCGGCGTCCGAAGGCGGGTCGCGCGCGTCCGCGATGCTGCGCCTGCGCGAGGCGCTGCAGGACGCGATTGATTTCGATCGCCACGGCACGGCCTGGGCCAGCGCCCAGCGGCGGCCCTACGCGCGCGGCCGGCTCGATCTCGAGGCGCTGCGCCCGGTGGTCCGCGGCGAGCTGCCGCTGGCCATCAGCGCGAATCGCGCGAGCGATCTGCTCGCGGCGCTGCGCGTCGCCGAAGAGTTCAACCTGAAGCTGATCCTGATGGGTGCGGTCGAAGGCTGGCGCGTCGCCGACCAGCTCGCCGCGCGAAAGGTGCCGGTCGTGATCAATCCGCTCATCGACATCCCGAGCTTCGATGCGCTCGGCGCGACCCTCGAGAACGCGGCGCGGCTCGCCAGAGCCGGCGTCCCGCTGGTGCTCTCGTCGTTCGATACCCACAACGCGCGCAACCTGCGGCAGCTCGCCGGCAATGCCATCGCCAACGGGCTCGATCGCGAGGCGGCGCTGCGCGCCGTCACGCTCGAACCCGCGCGCGCCTGGGGCGTCGCGGAGCGCGTGGGCACGCTCGAGGCCGGCAAGGACGCTGACGTGGTGATCTGGTCCGGCGATCCGTTCGAGTTGACGACGCGCGCGGAGCACGTGTTCATTCGCGGCCGCGAGATGCCGAAGGGGACGCGCCAGACGGAGCTGCTCGAAAAGTACCGAACGATTCGTTAAGGCGTGGACCAGGACCGTACCGCAACGCCGATGAAGAGCCACGTGACCAGCGCCAGCACCGCCGTCAGGAGCGCCGAAAGTACGGCAAAGCGATCGCGGGTCCTGATGGCGCCGGGCAACTGGACCCGTACGCACCACAACAGCGCGGCGAACATCAAGGTGGACATGACCGCATCAATGGCCATGCGGAGTGACCCTCATGTCAATTAGACACCACTTGCCGGCTGCGGGCGGTCCAGGCCGAGTACGAGTCCCCGTTCAGGCTCCCGGCAATCGCGACGGAGGGCGGGCACCCACGCGCATGCCTGCGTGTTTCCGCCCGCTTCTGACAGAGGCATCCGCGAAGCCGGGAACGTGGTGGGTTGGCCGCGGCGCCGCGGCGGTGACTTACGACGCTTGAGCGGAGGCACGCCCCGCGGTCGCAACGGAGATCCCGGCGACCTTGGCCAGATGGCGTCCGAACGGCGTGGACGCTTCGGTCTCGACGAGGCCGACGATGGCATCCGCGAGCAAGCCGCCGGCGTCGGCCCCCTCGACGGTGACGCGATTCGCGTAGATGCTCCGGGCGTACTCGAGGTTGACGCTGAGCCGCGCCAGCAGCTCGTCCTCGCTGCGTCCCGCCGCGGCGTCGGCGGCATACATCGACTCGATTTCCTGCAGCAGCGACCCTGCGTAGGTGCGTAGCTCCTCGAGCGCCTTCAACTGTGTTTTGAGGGTGCTCAGCAACGCGCCCGCGTGGTGCAGCAAGGCGTCTGCGAACTGCACCTTCAGCTCCACACCCTCCGGTCCGCGTCCGTCGGCGGACGCGCCGACATCGTCGGCGTACACGATCGCCAGCGTCTCGTCGCCGACGACGACCGGCACGGCGATCGCGCAGGACGGCGTTCCGCTGAACGGCACGTCGCTGGTGTCGGCGAGCTCGTTGCCCGAGACGCGCTCGATCTGGCGAGAGGCCGCGGCGCGCGTGAGCAGTGAATCCATGCCGAGCGGCATCACGACCTTGCGGATATCGGTCTTCTGATCGAAGCCGATCTGATGTTCGCCCTGAAGGTGATTGCTCTTGGTGCGGAACAGCGCGACCCGCGAAAATTCCGTCGCGAGGTGCTCCATCAGCGTGATCAGCACGTCGTTGATCGTCGTCGCGCTCGCGAGCGCCTGGAAGGCGCCGAGCAGCTCGGCGAAGAGCGCCGCGGCTTCCGGGGCGCCGCCCGCCACCGCCTCGGCGGCCGGTGCGGGAGCATCCACCAGCCGCGTCTCCAGGTCGCGAGCGCGCTGCTCCGCCTGCTGCTGGCTGCGCTCGAGGGCCTTGACGCGGGCGTTGCTCGTTTTCAGCAGATCCGTGACCGCCGCAAGCTTCGCCTCGGCGGCCTCGGCCTGGCTCTGCGCGGCGGTCGCGGCGTCTTCCGCGAGCGACTTCTCCGCAATGGTCGTGGCCAGGCTGTGCTCGGTGGTGGCCGCCTCGGCGCGCGTCTTGACGAGGAGGTCGCGAACCTCGTGAAGCTCGCGTTCCGCGGTCGTCCGCGCATGGCGTTCGTGATCGAGCGCCGACGTCAACTCGTGGCGCTCCGCATCGAACCTGTTCTGCGCGTCGCGCGCGTGCGCCAGTTCCTGGGTCACCGCGTCGGCGCGCTCGGCCGTGACGGCGAGGTTCGTCTGAAGTGCCTCGATCTGCGCCTGCGCTTCTTTCAGAGATGCGCCGAGCGCCTCGCTTTCATCGTGCTGTGTCTGAAGCCTGGCGAGCAGCGCATCGTGCGTCGTCTTCGCCTCGTCAGAAGCGCGCGTGGCCGCCTGCTCGGCAGCGTCAGCGGCCGCTTGCGTGAGGCGTTCGACGAGATCGGCAAGATCGCGTTCAGCGTCCGCCGCCGGATTGGATGCGGCGTCGAGGGCCCTCGCGCTCGCTTCGACCGCGGCGCGCAGCGCGTCGAGCTGCTCGCGGCAGACGTCGATCGGGCCGGCGTGCAGGCGCCGGAGCGAAGCGAGGGCTTCGGT
>JABFWM010000025.1 GCA_013362195.1 Acidobacteriota bacterium | reverse complement strand
GATTTCGCGGCTCGGCGTCACCGGCGCGCGTGAGCGCCTGGGCGGCGACGCCGAGCCGCTGGTGCGGCGGATTCGATCGCATTCGCGTCTGCCGCTCGCGCTGGGGTTCGGCATCTCGCGTCCCGAGCACGTCGCCGAAGTCGGCCGCTGGGCCGACGCCGCCGTCGTCGGCAGCGCGCTCGTCAACGTCATTGCCGAACATGGCAGCTCGCCGGATGTCGCGGACCGCGTCGGCGCGTACGCGCGATGGCTGAAAGGATTGTCGTGAGGGGAGACCTCGAGGATCTGCGGCGCCGCATCGACATGCTCGACGAACATCTGGTGCGGCTGCTCAACGCGCGCGCCGCCTGCGCGCTCGAGATTGGACGCATCAAGCGCGAGCTGGGCGTCGATATCTATCAACCGGCCCGCGAGACCGAAGTGCTGTCGAACGTGAACCGGCTGAACACCGGACCGCTCGGCCCGCAGGCGATCCGGCGGCTGTTCGAGCGGATCATCGACGAAGCGCGGCATCTCGAGCGCGTCGCCGACGAGGATTTCAGGGCGGAGCAGGAAGAGGCGGGGGAGCTGCTGCCGCCGAAAGAGGGATCTTCCGCGTGAAAGGGCTTCCGCGTTCAAGGGGCTTCCGCCTAAAGCAAGGGGCTTCCGCCTGAAGGCGGAAGCTACAGGGCGGTCGTAAAGGCGCGACGATGAGTACTCCCGTAGCTTCCACCTTCAGGTGGAAGCTCTGTTTCAGATGTAGGCCGGGTCTTCAGACCCGGCGTCGGTCAGGTGTAGGCGCGTTCTCAAGAAAAGCAGGGGCATTGTCATGGTTGTAGTGATGCAGGAACGGGCGAGCGACGAGCAGGTGCAGAAGGTGATCGCCAAGCTCGTGGAAATGGGGTTCGACGTGCACCGGTCGACGGGCGCGCTCCGCACGGTGCTCGGCGCCGTCGGGTCGTCGCGCAATTACGACACCGCGCTCATCGAGGTCCTCGATGGCGTGCAGGAAGTGATGCGCATCACCGAGCCCTACAAGCTCGCGAGCCGCACCTTCAAGCCGGACAACACCGTCATCACGATCGGCGATCTCCGCATCGGCGGCGACGAGGTGATCGTCATGGCCGGCCCGTGCTCCGCGGAGAACGAGAATCAGGTGGAGGCCGCCGCGGCGGCCGTGAAGCGCGCGGGCGCCAAGGTGCTGCGCGGCGGCGCCTTCAAACCGCGGAGCAGCCCCTACAGCTTCCAGGGGCTCGGGGAGGAAGGGCTGCGGATGCTGCGGGCCGCGGCGGATCGCCACACCCTGAAGCTGGTGTCGGAGATCATGGACATCAGCCAGCTCGAGATGATGGACCGCTACGCCGACATCCTGCAGGTCGGCGCGCGCAACATGCAGAACTTCCACCTGCTGCGCGAGCTCGGACGGTCGAAGAAGCCGATCCTGTTGAAGCGCGGCATCTCGGCGACCATCGAAGAGTGGCTGCTCTCGGCCGAGTACATCCTCGCCGGCGGCAACATGAACGTGATGCTGTGCGAGCGCGGCATCCGCACCTTCGAGAGCTACACCCGCAACACCTTCGACATCTCCGCGATTCCTGTCGTCCAGAAGCTGAGTCACCTGCCGGTGCTGGCCGACCCGAGTCACGGCACGGGCAAGCGCGACAAGGTGGCGCCGATGGCGCGCGCCGCCGTCGCGGCGGGATGCGACGGCCTGCTCATCGAAGTGCACGCCGATCCCGATCACGCGCTCAGCGACGGCGCGCAGTCGCTGTTCCCGTCGCAGTTCGATCGCCTCATGGCGGAACTCCGGATCATCGCGCCCGCCATCGGGCGCAGCATCTGCCTCGAACCGGTCACCAAGCGCGGCTGGGGAGGATCGCGGTGACCGGACCGATACACGTGGACGCGCCCGGACGGGTACGGATGCAGTGGCCGATGGACGCGGATTGAGCGGCCTTGTCGATTGAGCCAGCCCCGTTTCGACGCGTCGCGATCGCCGGCGTCGGACTGATCGGCGGATCGATCGCGCTGGCCATCAGACGACACTGGCGCTCGGTGCGCGTGATCGCCATCGATCGCGCGCCGGTCCTCGACAGCGTGATGCGCGCGGGCGCGGCCGACGTGGGCGGCGACACGCTCGACGTCGCGCGCGACGCCGACCTCGTGGTGCTTGCCGCGCCCGTGATGGAGAACATCGCGCTGCTCGGTCAGCTGCCCGGCTATCTCGAGCCCGGCGCAATCGTCACGGACGTCGGCAGCACGAAGCGCGCGGTGGTCGCGGCCGCCAACGCGATTCCGTCGCTCACCTTCGTGGGCGGACATCCGATGTCTGGAGCGGCGGCGGGCGGATTTGGCGCGGCGCGCCCCGACCTGTTCGACGGCCGTCCGTGGATCCTCACGCCTGACGCCAGGCCCGCGGCGACCGTCGATCGGCTCGACGCGTTCGTCACCGGCCTCGGCGCCGTCCCGCACATCATGACCGCGGATCTGCACGATCGCCTGGTCGGCGCGATCAGCCATCTGCCGCAGTTGACCGCCAGCGCGCTCATGCACGTCGTCGGCACCCTGGCCGGCGACGCCGGCCTCGAGCTGGCCGGGCCCGGGCTGATGGACGCGACCCGCCTGGCCGGGAGTCCCGCCGAAATCTGGCGCGACATCGCCGCGTCGAACGAAGACGTGCTGCGCGAGGCGCTCGGCGTGATGATCCGCACGATGACGGCGATGCGCGACGCGCTCGGCGACGACGACGCGCTCGACTCGGTGTTCACGAGCGCGGCGCGGTGGCGGGAGGCGCTCGTGCGCGCGCGGGGCGAGTAGCGTGAGGGCCCGACCGCGACGCGCGGCTGTCTCGCGGCCGGACCGCCGCAGCCGCCGGCGCCGCGGGTGACGGGGGAGGGGAACTTATAATCGGAGCGGGATGTCCGACCCCCTCTGGACGCCATCGTCCGAACGGATCTTCAACAGCAATCTCGTTCGCTTCGCGCGGCAGATCGACGGGCCGCGGTGGAGCTATGGCGCCGGCGCGCCCATCGAGTACCGGCGGGTATACGACTGGTCGATCGCCAGGCCCGACGAGTTCTGGCAGGCGATGTGGGAGTTCGCCGGGATTCGCGCCTCGCTGAAGGGCGGGCCGGTCGCCGTCGGCCTCGATCGCATGCCGGGCGCGCGGTTCTTTCCGAACGTCCGCCTGAACTTCGCCGAGAACCTCCTGTTCCGCGGCTCGGGCACGTCGCCCGCGATCATCTTCAAGTCGGAAACGGGCGCGACGCGCACCGTCTCGTGGGACGTGCTGCGATCGGAGGTGGCGGCGTTTGCCGCCGCGTTGCGCGCGATGGGCATTCAGCCCGGCGATCGCGTGGCGGGATTCGTGCCGAACACTCCCGAAGCGATCGTCGCCGCGCTCGGCGCCGCCGCGGCCGGCGCCGTCTGGTCGTCGTGCTCGCCCGACTTCGGCGCCGAAGGTGTGCTCGACCGCTTCGGGCAGATCGAGCCGCGGGTGCTCGTCGCGGCGGATGGCTACTTCTACGGCGGCAAGCGATTCGACTGCATCGCGAAACTCCGCGAGGTGGTCGCGAAGCTGCCGTCCGTCGAGCGCACGGTCGTCTTCACGTATGCCGACTGCGGCCGCGACGATCTGCCGCACCTGTCGTGGCACGATTTCGTCGCGCCACACCGGGGCACGCCGCTCCGCTTCGAGCAGCTCCCGTTCGACCATCCGCTCTACATCCTCTACTCGTCCGGCACGACCGGCGTCCCCAAGTGCATCGTCCATGGCGCGGGCGGCACGCTCATTCAGCACATGAAGGAGCACCAGCTGCACTGCGACATCCACCCGGGCGACCGCGTCTTCTACTTCACGACGTGCGGCTGGATGATGTGGAACTGGCTCGTATCGGCGCTCGCCTCGGAAGCGACCCTGCTGCTGTTCGACGGATCGCCGTTTTATCCCGGCGGACACGTGCTGTTCGACTTCGCGGACGAAACGGGCATGACGCTCTTCGGCACCTCCGCGAAGTACATCGATGCGCTCGCCAAGGCCGGACTGCGGCCCCGGGACACGCATCGGCTCGACACGCTGCGGACGATGACGTCGACGGGATCGCCGCTCGCGCCCGAGAGCTTCGATTTCGTCTACCAGCACGTCAAGCCGGACCTCCACCTCGCGTCGATTTCCGGCGGCACCGACATCATCAGCTGCTTCGTGCTCGGCAATCCGATCGGCGCGGTCTGGCGGGGCGAGATCCAGGCGCGCGGCCTCGGCATGAAGGTGCTCGTCTTCGACGAGGAAGGCCGGCCGGTGCGCGGGCAGAAAGGCGAGCTGGTCTGCGCGATGCCGTTTCCGTCGATGCCGATCGGCTTCTGGAACGATCCGGACGGGCGGAAATATCACGCCGCGTACTTCGAGGGCTTTCCCGGCGTCTGGACGCACGGCGACTACGTGGAGCTCACCGGGCACGACGGCGTGATCGTCTACGGCCGCTCCGACGCCGTGTTGAATCCCGGCGGCGTCCGCATCGGCACCGCGGAAATTTACCGGCAGGTGGAGCAGCTGCCCGACGTGCTCGAAAGCCTCGTCATCGGGCAGCAATGGAAGAGCGACGAGCGGATCGTGTTGTTCGTGCGGCTGCGTGACGGCATGTCGCTGGACGACGCGCTCCGTGACCGCATTCGCCGGCACGTTCGCGCGCACACCACGCCGCGCCACGTGCCCGCGCGCATCGTCCAGGTCAGCGACATTCCGCGGACCAGGAGCGGCAAAATCGTCGAACTGGCGGTGCGCGACGTGGTGCACGGCCGTCCGGTGAAGAACCGCGAGGCGCTCGCCAACCCGGACGCGCTGGAGCAATTCCGCGATCGTCCCGAGCTGGCGTCCTGACGCCTACTCTTTCAGCACCTTCCCGTTCGCGTCCCGGATCTCGATCGGACCGAGGTTCAGTTTGCGCAGTTCCGGCTCGATCCGCTTGCGGTCGCCGACCACCACCATGATCACGCGTCCCGGCGCCATGTACTTGCGCGCGGCGCCCAGCACCGACTCGGTATTCACCAGCGAGATCCGCCGCGGCAGATCCGAGTAGTACTGCGGCCCCAGATCGTAGATATAGATGTTCGAGAGTGCGCCCGCGGTGCTGCCGCTCGTCTCGAAGTCCGCCGGCAGCGACCGCACGATGGAATCGCGGCCGAGCGCCAGTTCTTCTTCCGTGATCGAATCCGTCGTGATGCGCTTCAATTCCTTCATCACCTCCGCGATCGCGGGAGCGGTGACGTCGGTGCGGATGCCGCTGCCGACGACGAAGTAGCCGGGCTGACGGCGGTAGACGAATCGCGAGAACGCGCCGTAGGTATAGCCGTGCTCCTCGCGGAGGTTCAGGTTGATGCGGCTGGAGAACAGCCCGCCGACGACCTCGTTGAGCACCTCCATGCGCGGGAAGTCCGGCGTCGAACGCGCAGCGCCGATCGCGACGGCGCGCATCTGCGATTGCTGCGCGCCGCCGGTGTCGACGATCACCAGCTTCGCGGCGGTGCTCGACGGCGTCGCCGCCGGCGCGCGCGGCAGGGTGCCCCGCGCCCACCCGCCGAAGGCGTTCTCGGCCAGCGACTTCAGTTCGTCGGCGGTGATATTGCCCGCGACGACCAGGGCGGCGTTGTTCGGCAGGTAGTTCTTCTTCCAGAATGCCGACAGCTCGTCGCGGCTTACCTGCTTCACCGACGCCTCGGTGCCCAGCTCGGAGTAGCCGTAGGGATGGCGCGGCCCGAACAGTGCCGCGTTGGAGACGTTCGCCGCCACGACCGCGGGATTGGCGCGCTGGTCGGCAATGGCGGCGAGGCGGCTCTTTCGCTCGCGTTCCAGTTCTTCCGCCGGGAACGACGGGTGCAGCGCCACGTCGGCGGCGAGCGCCAGCGCCGGACCGAAGTTCGACGACAGCGCGCTCACCGTCACGGTCGACGCGTCCATCGTTGACGCGGCCGTCAGCGTC
>JABFWM010000002.1 GCA_013362195.1 Acidobacteriota bacterium | reverse complement strand
TCCGATCTCTCGATGCGGAATGGTCGCCCCGACGACAGCGACGAAGATCGCGGCAACGCGATCCTTTCCACGCTGCCGCTCGACGACTGCACGGCGATCGAGTTGCCGCTCGAGCGTCAACGCCGCGTGGCCGTGGCCGCCTCGGTCCGCCGCGGCAGTGCTGACGGCGCGTGGTCGCTGCGGCTGGTCTCGACGCACTTCACCAACACGGTCGGCCATCATCTGTGGCTGCTGTCGGAGCCCGCCCGCACCCGCCAGGCGCGCGCACTCGCGGCCGTCCTCGACGATCGTCCGACGGTGCTCGGCGGCGATCTGAACACGTGGTTCGGCTATCAGGACGCCGCCTACAAGGAGCTGGCCCGCCGCTTCGACGCGCGGCCGCCGGACGATCGCCGCGCCACGTTCAGCGTCATGCGTCTCGATCACGTGCTGCCTCGGCTGCCCGGCGGATGGCGCGTGACGATTCGTCGCGGACCGGGCAAGTACGGCTCGGATCACTATCCCGTCGTCGCCGAGATCGCGCCGGCTTCGAGCGGCGCGCCCCGCGCGTCACATCCCCCATCCCGCTGATACGATGAGCGGATGCTCCGTCGGGCCTTTGCGTTCGTCGCGGTGACGCTGCTGGCCGTGCCCCTGCTCGTCAACGCGCCGCTGCTCGATCCCGACGAAGGGCTGCATGCCGCAATCGCGCAGGACATGGTGCTCCGGCACGACTACGTCACCCCCACGTTTCTCGGCCAGCCGTTTCTCGACAAGCCAATCCTGTTCTTCTGGACCGAAGCCCTGTCGCTGCGCGCGTTCGGCATGAACGAGGCGGCGGTCCGGATCCCGCCGCTCCTCTTCGGCACGCTGGGAATGGTGGCCGTGGCGCTGCTGGCCGCTGCCATCTTCGGCGCCGCCATCGGTCTCGCCGCCGGCATCGTCTACGCGACGATGGTGCTGCCGGTGGCGATCGCCAATGTCGCGGTGCACGACATCGCGCTGGTACCGTTCATGTGCGGGGCGGCCTGGTGTCTCTGGCGCGCCGCGCACGATCCCCGCGCCTGGCGATGGGGGATACCGGCCGGCGTGTGTCTCGGCCTCTCGATTCTCACCAAAGGGCTCGCGGGCGCCGTCTTCGCCGGGATCTTCGCGGTGTGTGTCGCCGCCTGGCGGCCGTACACGATCGCGCGCCTGGCGATCGCGCTCGTCGTTGCGGGCATCGTGGCCGTGATCGTGGCCGCGCCCTGGTACGCGGCGATGGAGCGCGCGCATCCCGGCTACCTTTATTACTACTTCGTCGAACGGCACCTGCGCGGCTATCTGACCGCGACGCAGCGGCACGGCGGACGCCCGTTCTGGTATTACCTGCCGATCGTGATCGGCGGGGCGCTGCCGTGGACCGGCTACCTCGTTGATGCGCTGTGGCAGTTGTGGCGGCGCGAACGACCTGAGACGACCACCGCGTGTGCGATGCCATCCCGCGGCGCCATCGCGATCGTCTGGTCGTGGGGCGCGATCGGGCTGCTCTTCCTCAGCCTCGGGGAATCGAAGCTCGTCACCTACGTGTTGCCCGTCTTTCCGGCGCTCGCGATGGCGATTGCCGCGTCGCTGCTGGCGGGCGGACGTTCGCGTGCCGGCTTCGTCACCGCCGTCGTCGCCCTGGCGGTGCTGCCAACGGCGGCGGTGATGGCCGTGCACGTGCTGCTTGGCGCACCGCTCGCCGCAACGTGGATCCTGCCGGCCGCGGCAGGCGTGGCGGTGCTGGTGATTGCGGCATCGGCCGCGCGCGCCGCCTCCATCGAGACATTCGTCGCGGCCTCGGCCGCGATGGCCGTCCTCAGCCTCGTGGCGGTGCTGGCCGCGCCGTTTCCTCGTGCGGCCGCCTACCTCACGTCGCGCGACCTCGCCCGGCTCTTGAACGAGGGCGGAACGCTGCCGCCCCGGGTGTCGATCGTGGACGAGCGGATCGGGTCGATCGTCTTTTATCTCTCGCCAGCACTCCGCGCCGAGGCGACGCCCGACCGCGTGCACTCCGCCTCGTTCACGGAGGCCATCGACGGCGCGCGGCGCGACCCGGCGGACGCGATCGTCGCCGTCCGCGACGATCAGCTGCCACGGTTCCTGCGGCTGTTCCCCAATGCGCCGCAGCCCGCCGCCCGCGCCGGTACCTTTTCCGTGTTTCGCGTCGAGCGTCTTCGCGACGCGCTGGGACGCGGCCGATAGGTGCCGGTTCAGCGCCTCCGCTGGCCCCGCGTCGTAGGCGGGGTCTGACGACCCGGCCTGCGCGTACCGTGAGTACTGAGCCATCGCACGCAGGTTGTGGTCGCGGCGCGGTCGGGCGCATATACAATCCCTGACGTGGCGACCTACTGGATCATCGCGATCGTGCTCATCGCAATCGGCGTGACGCTGGTCTTCAGAAGTATCAGCAAGGACGTGAAGCGCCCGAAGCCGCCCAGCCCCAAGGGTTGAGGCGCTGGACGCTGAACGCCGCGTTGCTACGTCGAGGATCGCGCGCGTCGGACGATCGCGCGGGCCCGGCCATGCTCATTCGCCACTGACCTGCACGACCACTTCCCGGCGCCGCGCGCGCGTGTCGAACTCGAGCAGCATGATCTGCTGCCATTCGCCGAGGGTGAGCGCGCCATTGACGACCGGCACGGTCAGCGACGGCCCGAGCAGCGCCGCCCGCACGTGGCTCGAGCCGTTGTCGTCGCCCCAGCGCAAATGATGCCGGTACTCGCCGTCGCGCGGCGCGAGTCTCTCGAACAGGCCGTTGAGATCGGCAATCGCGCCGGGCTCGAATTCAATCGTCGTAATGCCCGCCGTCGAGCCGACGACGAACACGGTGACGGCGCCGTGGACGATCCGCGAGTCGCGCACGGCCTCGGCCACCCGGCCGGTGAGGTCGTGCGCATCGTTCTGTCCGCGCGTCTGCAGGTGCGTGCGATGGGTCGCGATCACGAGATCATTGTCTCCGGCCGCGGCGCCGCCACCAGGCGTGCGCGACGGCATACACGAGGGCCGCGGCGATCAGCGCCGCGACGACGATCCTGACGTGCTGCTCCACGGCGGCCAGCGCGCTCTCCCATCGGTGGCCGACGTACCAGCCGAGCGACACGAAGGTCAGCGTCCACGCGACGGCGCCCGGATACGCGAACCTGGCGAAGATTGGAAACGGCAGGCGCGACGAGCCCGCCACGAGCGCGGTGAGATGGCGCACGCCCGGCACGAAGTAGCCGATGGTGAGCGTCCAGGTGCCGCCGTGCTCGAACCACCGCTCGACGCGCTCCAGATGATCGCGAGTCACGTGCAGCCAGCGGCCGTAGCGTTCGACCAGCGCGAGGCCGGCGGTGCGTCCGAGCACGTAACTGAGCGTGATGCCGCAGATGCTGCCGAGCGACGCCGCGATCCACGCCGGGACGAAGTGCAGGTGGCCGTCGCGCACGAGCACACCCGCGAAGGTGAGGAGCGTTTCATCCGGAACCGGCAGGCCGAAGACGCCGAGGAGGAGCAGGACGAAGAGCGCCGCGACGCCGTAGGTCGTAATCCAGTGGACGAGGAACGGCAGCATGCCGCGCGGTTCGATCGCGAGGATCCACGCGGCGTCAGCGCCGCGCCCGTTGGGGCTGTCGAGCGGCGGATGGCATCCGCGGTCCGTTCAGCGTCATTGTTGCAATCCCTTCTGCGTCACCGCGAACGGCTGCGACGCCCTCGTCCGCGTCACCACGCGCGCCGCACCGCTGTCCGGCCCGCCCGGCAGCCGTACGATACCATTCCGCTGCCGATTTTCCCTTCCGCCGCGGGGACCCGGGCACCGGAACTCGATTGCGCCGCGCCGCTCTGCTAGAATAGTCCGTCCGGCCGTCGACGGCTGGAGTTCCCTCGCCAGGCCGGCGTAGCTCAGTTGGTAGAGCAGCTGATTCGTAATCAGCAGGTCCTCGGTTCAAGTCCGAGCGCCGGCTCCAGATTTCCTCAGAAATCGCGCTCAGTCGATCGACGCCGATCGTCGATGGTCTCTCCCGGGTCCCACCCTGGGTCCCGCCGCCGTTCCACCTCCTCGAGCCAGTGAGCCATCTTGGCGTCCGTCGCGGCGATATCTGCCCAACCCACGGCGGTACCCGCTCCTGTCTCGCGTGCTTCTTCCCTTGACCGTCTAAGGAAGACCGTGCTCTACTCGCACTCACCGAGACGCTCTAGGTGAGCCGCGTGGGAGAGGAGTCGGATCGATGGCGGTGCGGAAAGGCGACCTGCTGCAGGGCACGCTGGATCTCCTCGTGCTCAACGTGCTGGGGGCCGGACCCAATCACGGCTACGGCATCGCGACGCGGCTGCATCAGCTCTCCGATGATGTGCTGCACGTCGAAGAGGGATCGCTCTATCCGGCGCTCTATCGCATGGAGGAACAGGGCCTGATCGAGGCCGAATGGCGGCCGACCGAGAACAACCGCACCGCCAAGTTCTACGCGCTGACGCGGAAGGGACGCCGCACGGCGCAGGCCGAGCGCGACGGCTGGCGGCGGCTGTCCGGCGCCGTCGGGCGCGTGCTGCGCGCGCTCGAGCAGGGAGCGTGAATGGCCCTGCGACCGCCGCGCTTCATTCACCGCGTCCTCGCGTTGTTCCGATGGCACTCGAGGGATCGCGACATGGAGCGCGAGATGGCGTTCCATCTCGAGTTCCTCGCCCGCGGCTACGCTCGTGACGGGCTGAGCGAGGCGGACGCGCAACGCGCCGCCCGGCGCCGGTTCGGCAACCTGACGCGGCTCAAGGAGCGCGGCCACGACGAGCGCACGATGCGCCTTGCAGAAGATGTCACGCGCGACGTCAGACACGCGGCGCGTGGTCTCTGGCGCAGCCCGGGCTTTTCGCTCGCCGTGATTCTGACGCTGGCCCTCGGTATCGGCGGCAACACCGCTGTCTTCTCCGCCGTTGATCAGCTCCTGCTGCGGCCGCTGCCGTACCCGGACGGCGACCAACTCGTGACGGTCGCAGAGTCGGTCGGCCCCCATTCGCACGCCGACGTCTCGCCCGCCAACTGGCTCGACTGGCAGCGCGAGAGCCACACGTTTCGACGCTTCGCCGCCTGGCGATCGTGGTCGTTCACGCTGACCGGCGCCGGCGAGCCGCGACGCGTGAACGGGCAGCAGGTGTCATCGGAATTCTTTCCTCTGCTCGGCGTCGCTCCGTTGCTCGGCCGTACGATCTCCGATGCGGACGACCGTCCGAACGGCCCACGCGTCGCCGTGCTCAGTTACCGCGCCTGGCAGGACGCGCTTGGCGGCGATGCGCGCGTCATCGGGCGCACGGTCCGGCTCGACGAGCTCCCGTACGAAATCGTCGGCGTGATGCCGGCCGGCTTCCGCTTCGTGCAGCAGGATGTGGACGTGTGGACGCCATGGCAGCTCGATCGAAACCGTCCCTGGCGGGAGACGACCGACGGACGTTTCATCCAGGTCGTCGGACGCCTCGCCGCGGGCGCGACGATCGGCACGGCCCGATCGGAGATGGAGGGCATCGCGCGGCGTCTCGCCGCGACCTACCCGTTCAACCAGAACACGAGCGTGATCGTGACGCCGCTGCGCGAGACGCTCACGGGCCAGGTGCGGACGTCAGTGCTCGTGTTGTTCGCCGGCGTCGGCGTGCTGCTCGCCATTGCCTGCGTCAACGTCGGCAACATGCTCCTGGCGCGGTCGGCGTCGCGGCAGCGCGAGATCGCCATTCGCGCCTCACTCGGGGCGGGACGCTGGGCCATTGCGCGATCGATGCTGGTCGAAAGCCTGCTGCTCGCCGCCGTCGGCGGCGCGCTCGGCCTCGGGCTCGCGCGCGGGAGTCTCGACGCGCTGCTCGCCGTGGCCCCTCCGAACATGCTCGGCGTCTCCGAGCTGTTCATCGATCGACGGGTTCTGATCTATGCGTTCGGCCTGTCGCTCGCGACCGGCGCGATCGCCGGCCTCGCACCGACGATCGTCTTCGCGCGGCGATCGATGGCCGACGCCTTGCGGACGCGC
>JABFWM010000464.1 GCA_013362195.1 Acidobacteriota bacterium | reverse complement strand
GCCGTAAGCCCTGAGCCCTGAGCCCTGAGCCCTGAGCCTTTGACAGTACACTGTTCTTCCTATGTTCAGGCAGAAGACCGGCTCCGTGGTATGCGCGTCGTGCGGCTCGCTCGTCGGCGTCAACGACGAGCGCTGCTACAACTGCGGCCGCCGCAATCCCGGCCTGTGGGGCTTCGGTCCGGTGCTGCGCCGCTTCGGGAACGATCTCGGGTTTCTGACGCTGGTCGTCTACGGCTGCTCGACGCTGTATGCGGCGACGCTCCTCGTCTCGCTATGGCGGGGGGAGTCGCTGATGTCCGGATCGATTTTCTCGATCCTGGGTCCGGGGACGGGGACGTTGTTTCTGTTCGGCGCCAGCGGCGCGGTGCCGGTCTTCGTCTACGACCGCTGGTGGACGGTGCTGAGCGCAGGCTGGCTGCACGGCGGCGCGCTGCACATCCTGTTCAACATGATGTTCGTGCGGCAGCTCGGGCCGGCGGTCGCGGACATGTACGGCGCGGCGCGGATGATCATCATCTATACGATTGCCGGCGCCGCCGGCTTCCTGCTCTCGTCCTTCGCGGGCATGTTCCTGCCCGCGCTGCCGTTCCTCAACGGTGCGCAGTTCACGATCGGCGCGTCCGCGCCCATCTTCGGCCTGCTCGGCGCGCTCGTCTACTACGGCCGCCGCGGCGGCAGCACGCTCGTGCGCTCCGAGGCGCTCGGCTACGCGATGACGATGTTCGTGTTCGGCTTGTTCGTGCCGGGCGTCGACAACTACGCGCATGGCGGCGGCTTCATCGGCGGCTATCTCGCCGGGATGTGGCTCGATCCGCTGAAGAGAGAGCGGATGGATCACTTCGTCGGCGCCGCGATCTGCCTCGGCCTCACCGCGCTCAGCATCCTCTGGTCGATCCTCAGCGTGTATGTCTGACGGTGCTTCCGCCTGAAGGCGGAAGCTACGGATCGCGCGCGAGGGATTGCGCGCGATCCGCGCTCGTTCCTCGCTCTTCGCCCCTCGCCCTTCGCTCGCGTCCCGCCCCTCCCCCCTCGCCGCTCGCCCGTCGCCCTGCGCCCCTCGCCCCTCGCTATAATGAGCGATTGTGCGTAAGCCCGTCGTGCTCATCACCGGCGCTGGCGGCGAGATTGGGCACGGGCTGATCGATCGGCTGGCCGGCCGCGGCGATCGCGCGATCGTGACCATCGACATCTCGCGGCTGGACGAGACCATCGCGAAGAAGGTCGACCGCGAGGTCACCGGCTCGATCCTCGATCGGGCGCTGCTCGAGCGGTTGATGGCGGAATACGAGATCGACCTGATCTTCCATCTGGCCGCGCTGCTCTCGACGCGATCCGAGTTCACGCCGATGGCGGCGCACCAGGTCAACGTCGAAGGGACGATGAGCCTGCTCGAGTTCGCGCAGCACGAAGCGGAATCGCACGGCCGCCCGGTCGTGTTCATCTACCCCTCGTCGATCGCGGCGTACGGGCTGCCCGATCTCGAGACGAAGCAGCGCGCCGGCAGGGTGTCGGAGGACCAGTACCTGCACCCGACGACGATGTACGGCTGCAACAAGCTGTACTGCGAACTGCTCGGCACGTATTACGCGCGGCATTACAAGCAGCTCGCGGCGGAAGCGCACAGCGGCCGCGTCGATTTCCGGGCGGTGCGGTTTCCGGGGTTGATTTCCGCGCTGACGCTGCCCGCGGGCGGCACCTCCGACTACGCGCCCGAGATGATCCACGCCGCCGCCAGGGGGGAGCGCTACGGCTGCTTCGTGCGGCCGGACACGCAGATCCCCTTCATGGCGATGACCGACGGCGTCGATGCGCTGCTCACGCTCGCCGCGGCGCCGCGCGAGCGGCTGCAGCGGACCGCCTACAACGTCGGCGCGTTCAACCCGACCGCGCAGGAGATTCGCGACGTCGTGGTCGAGGCGTTTCCCGGCGCCGAGATCGCGTGGGCGGTCGACCGCAAGCGCCAGGGCATCGTCGACTCGTGGCCGGCCGACGTGGACGACAGCGCCGCGCGGCGCGACTGGGGCTTCGCCCCGCGCTACGATTGGCAGCGCGCGTTCAGCGAGTACTTGATTCCGACGATCCGACAACGCTACGCGTAGCGCCGCGAGGATGGAGAGCGAATGCCGAAGCTGACGGTGGAAGGGTATCGGACGGTGGAGGTGCCGGCGGGGAAGCGCCTGGTGCGCGCCATCGAGGAAGACGCCCGCGTCGACATCCTGCACGCCTGCGGCGGCAACGCGCGCTGCACGACCTGCCGCATCGAGTTCATTGCCGGCGAGCCGGAGCGCACGACCGAGGCGGAGCAGGCCGTTCTCACCGCCCGCGGCGTCGTCGGCGCGCGGCTCTCGTGTCAGATCGTCTGCGACCATGACATGGTGGTGCGCGCGATCAGCCGCCTGGAAGGCAGCGGACGGCCCGACGCCGGCCCGACGCCCGAGCCGACCGTGCAGCCGCCGCCGGTGTGGATCGCGAAGCCGTGAGCCCGGCGTCGTAGGCCGCGTCAGGCGGCGCGCGGGGAGCGCGACATCACTTCGTGCGCGCGCCGGAGCGCGGCCGCGATGTTCGGGCAGATGTTCCGGTCGCCGATGTGCTCGTGGAAGAGCGCCTGACGCATCACCGCGGCGGGCTGCTCGCGCGCGCCGCACAGCAGCAGCGTGCGCTCCGAGGCGCGCAGCCGTTCCGCGGCTTCTTCGAGCGCGCGCAGCCCGGTGGCGTCGATCGCCGTCATGTTGCGCAGCCGGATGATGACGACCGGCGGGAGGCGATCGATCTGATCGGTGAGGGCGGCAATCTTGTCGGTGGTGCCGAACAGGAACGGCCCGTGGATGCGGAAGATGGCGACGTAGTCGGGGATGGCCTTGTCCTGCAGGATGTGCTCGCGCCCCGACTCGACGTAATCCCGCGTCACCTCCGACACCGTCGTCGTCACGGCGACGCGGCGGATGAAGGTCAGCGCCGCCAGCACCATGCCGACCTCGACGGCGATGGTGAGGTCGGCGAACACCGTCAGCGCGAACGTGACGATCCACACGCTGATGTCGGTTCTGGTCAACCGCAGCAGCTTCGGGATCTCGTGCCATTCGCCCATGTTCCACGAGACCATCAGCAGGATCGCCGCGAGCACCGGCATCGGAATGAACCGCGCGAGCGGCGCCGCCACCAGGAGCACCACCAGCAGGGTGATCGCGTGGACGATGCCCGCGACCGGCGTGCGCGCGCCGGAGCGGATGTTCGTCGCCGTCCGCGCAATCGCGCCGGTGGCGGGCAGCCCGCCGAACACCGGCGACGCGATGTTCGCGATGCCCTGCGCCACCAGTTCCGTGTTGGGATTGTGCTGATCGTTGCCCATGCGATCCGCGACCACCGCGGACATGAGCGATTCGATCGCGCCGAGCAGCGCGACGGTCAACGCCGGCCGCAGCAGCACGCCCATCAGCGACAGCCTGAATTGCGGGAGGTGCAGCTCCGGCAGTCCGGCGGGAATGCCGCCGAAGCGCGACCCGATCGTCTCGACGCCGACGTCGGCCGCCAGCACCACGATCGTTCCGGCGAGCATCGCGACAATCGCGCCCGGCACGCGCGGGTACATCTTGCGCAGCACGATCATGCCGGCGAGCGAGCCGATCCCGAGCGCCGTCGCCGGCAGCGAGAGCGTGGCCGCGTGCCGGGCCAGCTCCATCAGCCGCGGGCCGAACGCGGAGGGGACGTGCGGCACCTGAAGGCCGAAGAAATCGCGGATCTGCGTGCTCGCGATCAGCACGCCGATGCCGTTCGTGAAGCCGACGACCACCGGCCGCGGCAGGTACTTGACGGCGGTCCCCATCCCGGTCACGCCGAGGACGACGAGCATGACGCCCGCCATCATCGTGCACATGAACAGGCCGTCGACGCCGTAGGTGCCGATGATGCCGGCAACGACGACAACGAACGCGCCGGTCGGCCCGCCGATCTGGAAGCGCGATCCGCCGAGCGCGGAGATCAGGAAGCCGGTGACAATCGCGCAGTAGATCCCGGCCTGCGGCGTCAGCCCCGAGGCAATGGCGAAGGCCATCGCGAGCGGCAGCGCGACGAGACCGACCGTGATGCCGGCAATCAGATCGTGCGTGAACGTCGGTGCCGAATAGCCGCGCAACGCGCGCACCGAGGCAGGCGCCCACTTCGGAATGGACATACGCAACACGTCTGCGAGGGGAACCACACTATCTTACTACGGCGTCCGACCGGGAGGTAACGGAGGGCCCCTCCGTTACCTCCGGCACGACGATTGGATGGCGAAGCCACGGAGGGATGATGGCAACCGGAGACATGGCGCGGGTGCTGCTGCACGGCGGCGCGGATGAATCGTTCGATCAGGCGGTGCGCTTCGCCGGACGGCTCGCGCGCGAGTTCAAGGCGGACCTGCACGTCGTCTACGTCGTGTCCGAACCGCTCAACGCGGGATTCACCGCGGAAATGCCGACGGCGCGGCTCCCCGAGCTGCACGCGGCGGTGGAGGAGGAGGCGCGCGAGCGGCTCGCGCGCCTGCTGCCCGCCGAGCTGCAGGAGCGCGTCACGATCGCGATTCGCATCGGCGACACCGCGACGGAACTGCTGCGCTACGCGGCCGAGCATCCGGTCGACCTCGCCGTCGTGCAGGGATCCGACGAGCACGCCCGCAGGTTCGTCGAGCACGGCCGCTGTTCTGTGTTGATATTGCGTTCGTGATCCCGTCGGATCTGCTGATTTCGGCCTACGCGAGCGGGTGGTTCCCGATGGCGGTCGAGCCGGGGGAGATCCGCTGGTACTCGCCCGACCCGCGGGGCGTCATCCCGCTCGACACGTTTCACGCGCCGAAGCGCCTGAGCCGCCTCGTCCGGCAGGGACGGTTCGAGCTGCGCGTCGACAGCGATTTCGCCGGCGTGATCCGCGCGTGCGCGGCGCGCGAGGACGAGGACGGCAGCTGGATCGACGCGGAGATCCTCGACAGTTATTGCGCGCTGCACGCGGAGGGGCTCGCGCACTCCGTCGAGACGTGGCGCGACGGCGTGCTGGTCGGCGGGCTGTACGGCGTGGCGCTCGGCGGCGCGTTCTTCGGCGAATCGATGTTCCACCGGGTCACCGATGCGTCGAAGGTCGCGCTGGTCGGGCTCGTCGAGCGGCTGCGCGGCCGCGGCTACGTCCTCCTCGATACGCAGTGGGTGACGGAGCACCTCACGCAGTTCGGCGCCATCGAAATCCCGCGGCGCCGCTACCTGCGGATGCTCGGGCAGGCGCTCAAGATCGACGCGGCGTTCGTGTGAGCGCGCTTGACGTTCGCGCGCCGCGTCCGACAGACTCAGACGTGCCTTCATCCGTACCCGCGCGCGTCCTGCTCGGGATCTCGCTCGTCTCCGGATCGCTCCTGATGACCGAGTTGTCGCTCACGCGCATCTTCTCGGTCACCATGTATTACCACTTCGCGTTCATGGCCATCTCGATCGCCCTCTTCGGGCTGAGCGCGAGCGGCGTCTACGTGTTCCTGATGCGGGAGCGGTTCGCGCGCGTACCGACGGATCGGCTGCTGTCGATTCACGCGCTGGCCTACGCGCTGGTCAGCGTGGTGGCCCTGGCGATTCTCGTGCGCATGCGCGTCGGCCTGAACTACTCGCCCGCGAACGTCGCGTTGATGGCGGTCACCTACGTCCTCTCGGCGCTGCCGTTCTTCGCCGGGGGCGCGGCGGTGTCGATCGCGATCGCGCGGCTGAGCGCGCAGATCGGCGCGGTGTATGCGGCGGATCTGCTCGGGGCGGCCGCGGCCTGCCTGCTGCTCATGCCGGCGCTCAATCGGCTCGGCGCGCCGGGCGCGATTCTCGCCGCCGCGTGTTTCGGCGCCGCGGCGGCGGCGCTCTTCCATCCGCCCGGCCGCCGCGCGCCGGTGGTGGCGCAAGGCGGCGCGCTGGCGATGGTCGTCGTCATTGCCGGGGCCTCGCCGCTGCGGCTGTTCTCGGTGAGCACGACCAAAGGGCACGAGCAGCACGCCGTGCTGTTC
>JABFWM010000091.1 GCA_013362195.1 Acidobacteriota bacterium | reverse complement strand
GGCGCACGCGCCGGCGACGTGCTGTACGTCAGCGGCGCGGTCGGCGCCGCACGCGCCGGGCTGGAGTGGCTGCGCCGCCATGCCACGACGTCGGCGGCGCGCTGGCCCGACGATCCGTCACTCGCTGAGTGCGTGCGCCGCTACCGCCGGCCGGACCCGCGTTCGCGGCTGGGCGCGCTCCTCGGCCGCAACCGCGCCGCGACGGCGTGCATGGACGTGAGTGACGGGCTGTCGGATGCCGTCGAGCAGATCGCGCGCGCCAGCGGGACAGGCGCGGTCATCGATGCCGAGGCCATCCCGATCCCGCCTGCCGCGCGCGCCCTCTTCGAGGCGCAGGGGTCGGACCCCCTCACGACGGCGGTTGCCGGCGGCGACGACTACGAGCTGCTCTTCGCCGTGAGCCCGCGAGCCGAACGCCGGCTGGCCGGTGTCCAGCGGCAGGCGCACGGCGTGCCGCTGACCCGCATCGGCACGCTCACCCGCGAGCCGGCCGTCCGCCTGCTGCGCAACGGACGCGAGGAACCACTCCCGTCCGGGTTCGTCCACTTCTGACCGATGCGCCCCGCTTCTGGCGTGCTCCGCCGCTGGCTCGAACAACTGCTGCACACGCACGACACCCCGCGGCGGACGGCGGCGGCGTACGCGCTGGGCGTCTTCTTCGGGTTCTCGCCGCTGCTCGGCCTCCACACCGTCCTCGGCCTGGTGTTCGCGTTCGCGCTCAACCTCAATCGCGTTGCGGTCCTGCTCGGCGTCTACTCCAATCTGCCGTGGATCCTGCCGGCGTACTACACGCTCGCGACCATCGGGGGCGCCGCGATCCTCCGCGTGCAGGTGCCGCCGGGGCTGCTGAAAGAGCTGACGGAGGCGCTCGCCGATTTCTCGTGGACCGATTTCCGTCGCCTCGCGCACGCGCTCACGCCGCTCGCCTGGGCCTATGTTCTCGGCTCGACGCTTGGCGCTATCGCCCTCGCGATCATCGCCTACCGCGTCGCATTGACGATGATCGAGGCGCATCGCCGGCACCTCGCTCACACGCAGAAAACACAAAATGGTCAATAAGTTACAGTCTTGAGACGGCTGAGCCGATTACGCTTTGGGCTTTTGACTGATCCGCTCGGACGCCATATAGTTCTTGGACGGGCCGCAAGCCCTGCCGTATGCGGATGCTCATCTCTGGCTCGATCGGGCGGAAAGTGATCGCGACCGCAACGGCCGCATCAGCCTTCGTCCTGCTCTATGAGGCGACGGTGATGGACTCGCGGTTCGCGATGCACCAGATCGCGAACCGGGAAGACACGACGGTGCCGGCGGCCGGTGCCCGTCTGTCCTTCGCCGCGACCGCCTACTGCAAGGGAACGACGACGGCCTCGGGCGTGAACGTGCGGACCGGCATTGCCGCCGCCGATCCCGACCTGCTGCCGGTCGGCTCGGTGATTCAGGTCACCAAGCTGCCGGACCAGTACAATGGGATCTACACGGTGATGGACACCGGGCCGGCCGTCCAGGGCCGCCACATCGACATCTACATCTGGAACTGCAACGAGGCGCTGGCGTTGGGGCGCCGCAGCGTGAGCATCAACGTGCTGCGCCTCGGCTGGAACCCGAAGGCGTCTACCCCGGGCTTGATCGACCGCTTGTTCCGGGCCCGGGAAGCCGCGCAGGCCGCTCCGCTGCATTGAGGCGGGTCGACGGCCGGCCAGACAGCTGGAGGCCGGATCCGCGGCCTCTGTCGGCTACTGCGGATTCTGCAGAGAGAAAAGCTCCTTCGACTCCTTCGAGACCTTTCCCTCCTGATCTTTGTACTGCAGCTGGTACAGCTTGAAGTAGATGCCGCGCTGCGCGAGCAGCTCCTGGTGCGTGCCGGATTCGCGCAGCTGGCCCTTGTGCAGCACGAGGATCTTGTCCATGTCCTGAATCGTCGAGAGCCGGTGGGCGATCGCGATCGTCGTGCGGTCGGCCATGAGCACGTGCAGCGCGTCGCGGATCAGGATCTCGGTCTCGGTGTCGACGCTCGACGTCGCTTCGTCGAGGATCAGGATGCGCGGATCGAAGGCGAGCGCGCGCGCGAACGAGAGCAGCTGCTTCTGGCCGACCGACAGCGTCGCGCCGCGCTCGGCGACCGGCGCCGCGTATCCCGCCGGCAGGCGCTGGATGAACGGATCCGCGTGCACGGCCGCCGCGGCCCGCCGCATCGCCTCGTCGGAAATGGCCGTCGCGCCGAGCCGGATGTTGTCGGCGATCGTGCCGCTGAACAGGTGCACGTCCTGGAGCACCAGGCTGAACAGGCCGCGCAGCTCCCGCAGATCCATCTCGCGCACGTCGACGCCGTCCACGAGGATGCGGCCGCGCGAGACGTCGTAGAACCGCAACAGCAGGTTGATCAGCGTCGATTTGCCGGCGCCGGTCGCGCCGACGACGCCAACGCGTTCGCCTGGTGCGACCTCGAAGGACACGTCGCGCAGGACGAAATCGGGCTCGCCGGCGTCGTTCGCCCCGTACGCGAACCAGACGCGATCGAACGCGATGTGTCCCAGCTTCGCGCGTCGCGCGTCGGTGGACAAGCCACTGATCGCAGGCCGTGGGTTCGTGATCGTGACCGGCTCGTCGAGCAGCTTGAAAATGCGCTCCGACGAAGCCATCGCCGCCTGCAGGATGTTGAACTTTTCCGACATGTCGGAGATGGGCCGGAAGAACCGCTGCGAATAGAGGAGGAACGCCACCAGCGACCCGAGCGTCAACGTCCCTGCCAGCACCCATCGTCCGCCGTACCAGATCGTGAGGGCGGCGGCCAACGCGCCGACGAATTCGACCGCCGGATAGAAGACCGCGTAATAAAAGATCGAGTCGACGTTCGCGCGGCGGTGGCGCTCGTTGATCGCCTCGAACTTCGCGAAGGCGCGCGCCTCGCGCCGGAACAGCTGCACCGTGGCCATGCCGGTGATGTGCTCCTGGAGGTAGGCATTGATGCGTGCAATCCAGAGGCGTACGGTGCGGTACGACTCACGGACGTTGCGGCGGAACCACTGCGTCACCAGCACGATCAGCGGCAGCACCGCAAAGGTCACCAGCGCGAGCCGCCAGTTCATCGACAGCAGCACGATCATGATGCCGACGAGGGTGAACACGTCGCCGAACACCGACACGACCCCGGACGTGAACAGGTCGTTGAGGACGTCGACGTCGGTGGTCACGCGGGTCATCAGCCGGCCGACGGGGTTGCGGTCGTAGAACTTCAGGTCGATGCGCTGCAGGTGCCGGTAGATCTGCATGCGCATGTCGAACATGATCCGCTGGCCGGTGAGCTGCAGCAGCCAGGTCTGTGAGAACTCGAGGCCGAACGAGGCGGCGAGGATCAGCAGGTAGAGGACGGCGACGCGATTCAGGCCGGCGAGGTCGCCGGCAGGGATGTAGCGGTCGATCACCAGCTTCATCAGGTAGGGCTGCGCGAGCTGCAGCACCGACGCGGCGATGATCGCGACGAGCGCGAGCGCCGCCTGGGCGCGGTACGGCCGCAGGTAGCCGAGCAGCCGGCGCATCAGCCGCGCGTCGTAGGCCTTGCCGAGGACGTCTTCTTCGTGGATCGACATGTCGACGGTGATCGCTGGTGGCGGCCGGCGCTCAGCTCGCCTGCAGCTCCTCTTCCAGCAGTTGCTTGCGATACAAGGCGGCATACAGGCCGCCGCGCGCGACGAGCTGATCGTGCGATCCGCGCTCCGCGATCCGGCCGGCGTCGAGCACGAAAATCTGATCCGCGTCACGCACGGTCGAGACGCGGTGCGCCACGATGATCGAGGTGCGCTCGCGCATGACGCCGCGCAGCCGCGACAGGATCTCGTCTTCGGTGTAGGTATCCACCGCCGACAGCGCGTCGTCCAGAATCAGGATCTCGGGATCCGCCATCACCGCGCGCGCCAGCGCCGTGCGCTGCTTCTGGCCGCCCGAGAGCGTGATGCCACGCTCGCCGACCGTCGTCTCATAGCCGCGCGGAAAGTCCTGCACGTCCTTGTCGAGCCGCGCGACCGCGGCGGCAGCCGCAATGCGCCCCGCGCGCTCCTGATCGGCCGCCGCGTCCGGCTCCGAAGGACCCGTGCCCATCCGTGTCCATCCGTGGTGGATCCCCGTTGGTGTGTGTCCGTGTTGCTCTGTGGCCCGCGCGTCTTGTGTGTGCCTGTGTTGCTCTATGGCTCCCGGGCCTCGTGTTTGTCTGGGTTGTTCTGTGGCTCCCGTGCCTTGTGTTTGTCTGTATTGTTCTGTGGCCCTGACGTCTGGTGTTTGCCTGTGTTGTTCTGTGGCCCTGATGTCTGGTGTTTGCCTGTGTTGTTCTGTGGCCCTGATGTCTGGTGTTTGCCTGTGTTGTTCTGTGGCCCTGATGTCTTGCGTTTGACTGTGTTGTTCTGTGGCCCTCGTGCCGTGGCGGCCGGTCGAATCCGCGTACGCGACGTTCTCCGCGATGGTGTCCGAGAACAGGAACGGCTCCTGCGGCACGAAGCCGATTGCGGCGCGCAGGCGCGCCAGTGGAATCTCGCGGATGTCGATGCCGTCGATGCAGACGGTGCCGGCCGGCGGTTCGTGCAAACGCGGCAGCAGGTTGATGAGCGTCGATTTCCCCGAGCCGGTGCCGCCGACGAACGCGACCGTCTGACCGGGTTCGATGCGCAGCGACACATGGTCCAGGACCACGCGGTCGGTGCCCGGATACGCGAACACCAGGTCGCGGAACTCGATCGCGCCGTGCAGGTCGGCGCTGCGCCCGCGCGCGGTGACGTGCGCGTCGCTGATCGCGGGCTGCTGGTCGAGCACCTCCAGCATCCGCGACCACGACGCAAAGCCGCGCTGGAGGATGTTGGTCACCCAGCCGAACGCGATCATCGGCCAACTGAGCATCACGAGGTAGCCGTTGAACGCGACGAACTCGCCCAGCGTGATCTCGCGGCGGATCACGTCGCGGCCGCCGAGCCACAGCACCAGCAGCGAACCGAGGCCGAGAAACAGCGTCATGCTCGGATAGAACGCCCCCTGGAGCCGGATCAGGACGCGATTGCGGCGGAGGTACTCTTCGTTTGCGGCTCGAAAGCGCTCGATCTCGTGCGTCTCCTGGCGATACGCGCGGACGACCCGCACGCCGGACAGCGCTTCCTGCACGACCGCGCTGACCTCCGAGAGCTGCGCCTGGATCGCCTCGAACCGCTTATGGATCGCGCTGCCGAAATAGCGGACCGACAGCGACACGAACGGCAGCGGGATGAGCGCGATCAAGGTCAGGCGGAGATCGATGGTGGTCATCAGGATGATGGCCACGACGAACACCAGGATGGTGTTCGCCGAGTACATGATCGCCGGACCAATCATCATCCGGACCGCGTTCAGATCGTTGGTCGCCCGCGACATCAGGTCGCCGGTGCGCCGCGCCTGGTAGTAGCCGAGCGGCAGCTGCTCGAGGCGCGCGAAGAAGTCGTTGCGGATGTCGTACTCGATGTCGCGCGAGGCGGCGATGATGATCCGGCGCATCAGGAAAAGGAACAGGCCGCGGAGCAGCGAGACGCCGAGCAGCAGCCCGGCGTAGAGCGCCAGCTTCTGCCGCGTCACGCCCCGATACAAGTCGTCGATCGCGTACTTGAGGATCCACGGCGAGAGCAGTTGAAACGCCGTCGTCAGGAGCACGCAGACCATGCCGATGACGAACGCGCGACGGTAACGGTTCACGTACGGCAGCAGACGCCGGGCAGCGCGCGACATCACTCAAGGATACATGAGGGGTGACGGGCTGAGGATGAGGACGGGGCGGCGGCGACTCTCTGACGCTATTGCGCACCGACGGCGGATGAGGACTCACGGCCGGTCACGCTGAAGAACGCGGCGGCGCGATCAACTTGTGTCCGTCCGTGTTTTTCCGCGGCCGAACTGTGTCTGTCTGTGCTTTTCTGTGGCTGAACTGTGTTCGTCTGTGTTTTTCTGTGGCCGAACTGCGTTCGTCTATGTTTTTCTGTGGCAGCAACACACTGTGTTCGTCTGTGTTT
>JABFWM010000387.1 GCA_013362195.1 Acidobacteriota bacterium | reverse complement strand
CGCGCCGAGGGGCGGTCGCGCGGCTGTGCGGCGGCGGCGGACGGATCGGCACTGGTCAGAAAAGACAGCAGAGCTACCGAGCAGTAGACGCGTGTTAGCATGGCGCGGTTCCTCGCGATGATGAGCAAGCGGGCGCTGATCACGGGCATTACCGGGCAGGACGGCTCCTACCTCGCCGAATTGCTGCTCGATAAAGGATACGACGTCTACGCAATCGTGCGCCGCGCGAGCACGACCAACTACTGGCGCATCGAGCATTTGCTCGATCGCATTCATCTGCATCCCGCCGATCTCCTCGATCAGTTGTCGATCATCCGTGTGATCGAGCACGTGCGGCCGCACGAGCTGTACAACCTCGCGGCGATGTCCTTCGTGCCGGCGTCGTGGGATCAGCCGATGCTGACCGGCGAGTTCAACGCGCAAGGGGTCACGCGGGTGCTCGAAGCGGTGCGGCAGGTGGATCCGTCGATCCGCATCTATCAGGCGTCGTCATCGGAGATGTTCGGCAAGGTGCGAGAGGTGCCGCAGACCGAGCTGACGGCCTTCTATCCGCGCAGCCCGTACGGCGTCTCGAAGGTCTTCGCGCACTACATCACCGTCAACTATCGCGAGAGCTACGATCTGTTCGCGGTCTCGGGCATTCTCTTCAACCACGAGTCGCCGCGGCGCGGCCTCGAGTTCGTCACGAGGAAGGTCACGGACGGGGTCGCGCGGATCAAGCTCGGCATCGCCGACTCACTGAGCCTCGGCAATCTCGACGCGCGGCGCGACTGGGGCTTCGCGGGGGATTACGTGCGGGCGATGTGGCTGATGCTGCAGCAGGACCGCGCCGACGACTACGTCATCGCGACCGGCAAGAGCCACTCGGTCCGGGAGCTCGTCGACGTGGCGTTCGCTCGCGCGGGACTCGACTGGCAGAAGTTCGTGACGCTCGATCCGAAGTTCCTGCGGCCCGCGGAAGTCGATCACCTGATCGGCGATGCCGCCAAGGCGCGCAACGCGCTTGGATGGCAGCCGGAGGTCGATTTCCACGGGCTCGTCACGATGATGGTGGACGCGGACGTCGAGCGCGTCAGCAGGCAGTCGGCAGTCAGCAGTAAGGGGTAAGGGGTCAGCTGTCAGCTGTCAGCTATCAGCAGTCAGCTATCAGGGGTCAGGGGCAGGGGGGAAGCCGTAGGCAGTAAGCGTAAGCGGTCGGCGCCTACCGCCGACCGCCTACCCTCTCACTGCATCGTCAGAATTTGATCGCGCGCGCCGGGAGCAGCAGATCCGTGTCGTCGCGGCGTGACGTGATCTCGACGGACACCGGAATCCGCTCGCTCGTGCCGAACGCGTTCCGCACGAACACGAAGTCGTAGGTGCCGACGAACCCGACACCCGGCTGCCAGAAGAACTCGCCGCTCTTGCGATCGAGGAACGAGCCGGCCGGCAGCGGATCCAGTTTCCCGCCCTTGATCAGGTATCCCTCGTATTGATCGTCCGGTCCGACGACGGGCGCGCCGATGGTGACGCGCAGCAGCCCGAGCTCCTGCGTCGACACCCGCGAGGGTGCGGTGGCGGCCGGCGCCTCGACAATCTCCAGAGGCGCGTTGGGCGCGAAGCCGCTCTGGACATACGCCGGCATCGGCGCGACCGGTGCGGCCTGGATGGACGCGGCGTCCTGGCCGACCGCCGCGCCGATCGCCGGCGCGGCTTCACGCGTGTGCGTCGTGACCATGCCGGTCCATTCCGTGACCGCCTGCTCGAGCACTGACGCCGACGCGCCGTTCAGGACGGTGAAGAACCGGCTGCCGATCCCTTCCGCGTTACCCGCGTTGTCGATGACGCCCCACGCGATCGTGTGCACGCCGTTGGCCAGCTTCGTCGTGTCGAACTGGAAGACGCCGACGGCGCCGTTCGTATTCGCACGGCCCGGGAACAGCGTCTGGATGTCGCTCCGGGCGTTGTTGTAGGTCGGGTGGCCCATCGGAACGCCGTCGATGAAGACATTGATCGTCGACCCGTTGGCCGGGATCATGTTGGGCATCGGCGTCAGCGCCCAGCCGAAGTTCACGAACGCGGTCCCCGAGGCGTTGCCGCCCTGGGTGGGCGTGTCGATCGATCCGAACGGCTTGGTCGCATGCGCGTTGTCGCACACGAAGGTGCGCGTGCCGATGAGCACGCTGTGGTTGTCGATGTCCTCGGCGTAGACCGAGAGACGATACGGGCCGTTGCCGCCGCCGGGCAGCATGTTGGTCAGCAGCATGTAGCCCCAGCCCGCCTTGTAGTCGAACGGCAGCGAGTAGGCCGCGTCCACGTCCGGCCGCGCCCCTTCGACCTGCACGGCGTTGCCGATGAACACGCCCTTCGGCTGAGAGATCTCGCCGGGCACCGGATCGCGCCAGATCGTGATTTGCGTGATGCCGATGTCATCGACGGCCCAGCCGGTGACCGGAATCGCGCCGACGACGCCGCGGACGCCTTCCGCCGGCGTGTCGATGAGTCCGGTGGGATTGCCGCCGGCGGCGAAGCCCTTCAACTGCACCGGAATCGTCAGCGGCGAATTCGCGACGCCCGGCGCGGTCACCGTGATGGTGCCGTTGAGCACCGTGCCGGGAGGATAGGAGCCGTTCTGCACCGACACGCTGAACACGCCCGCCCCGGCGCCGGACGAGGGCGCAATCGCCAGCCACGATGCGTCGGTCGTCACTGACCACGTGCCGGATCCGTTCGTGAAGCTGACCGCGGCGGTCTGCGCCGGCGTCCGCACCGCGCCGCCGCCGGCGGCGCCGAAGAACAGGCCGGTGCGGTTGATCGCGACGCGCGTGTTGGGTCCGGGCACGTTCCCGCCGCCCGATCCACCACCGTTCGGATTCGGCGGCGGCGTGTCGTTCGGATCCGTCGGGTTCGGGCCGGGCGCCGCACTGCTGCTCGAGACGCTGATGTTGACCGTCTTCGATCCCGCGAGCGTGTTGGTGACGGTGCTCTTCGCGAACACGACGAACTGATAGGTGGTGCCCGGCACGAGGTTCCGCACCGTCAGCGAGAAGCCGGAGTTGTTGAAGCGCGCGCCGAATGCGGCGGCCACGTCGGGACGCGATCCGCCGTAGGACGCGACGCCCGCGAAGAGCGGCCTGCCGCCGTCCACCGGATACGCGTAGGCCATGACCTGCGACACGCCGGTCCCTGTGGCCGCCGACGTGTCAATCGCCCAGCCCGAGACGGAGAACCCGTTGCTGACGATCGCGCCGTTTGCGGGCGCGTCGATCGTGACGCGGGCGCCGGTGACGGTCATCGTCACGTTGACCGGGATCGTCATCGTCAGATCGGGGCTGCTGGCCGACACGTTCACCTTGCCCGTGTAGACCCCTGGCGCGAGGCCGCCGGCGTTGACGCCGACGTTGAACGAACCGGCGTGCGTCTGATCGATCGTGCCGGCAGCCGGCAACGCCGACAGCCACGACGTGTTGCCGGTCGCCTCCCACCCAATCGAGACGATGCTGCGGTTGACCACGTCGATGCTCGTGCCGCTCACGTTCGTGCCGTTTTCCCCGACCGCAATGGCGATCGAGGTCGGCGCGACCCGCAGCTTCGGCGAGATCGTGAAATAGAGCTTGCCGGCGTTCGCCTGTTCGGCCGGCACGCCGACGATGATGTCGCGCGCGCCTTCGCCGGTGACCTCGAACACCTGCACCGAGCCGATCGCGCCGATGCCGGGATCGCCGAAGATGTGGCGGTTGGCCTGCCCCGCGATGCTCAGGTCGACGACGCGCTGCGGCCCCACCGCCGTGCCGATTCCGCTCTTGCGGCCGTAATAGATGTCCAGTTCGCCGGCGCCGCCCGCGGCGCCGCTCGCGCCGATCACGAGGTCGTTCGGCGTATCGCGGTTGATGTCGCCCGCCGCCAGCAGCGCGCCGGCGCGATGGTTCGGGCCCGCGCCGTAGAAGACGATATCGGCTGACGACAAGACCCTCGCGCCCGGACCGATCGGACTGAGGTAGACGTACACAGCGCCGGCGTTCGTGCGACCATCTGGGCCGTCGCGGCCGGGCGCGCTGATCGCGAGGTCGTCTTTGCCGTCGTCGTTGATGTCGAGGATACGAATCGACACGCCCGCTTCGTCGCCGGGGGCGATGCCCGAGAAGGATGATGCAGGAACTGTGGGAATTGCACCGACAGTGCCATGCTTTGGACCCGGAGTACCGTGATAGAGAAACACCACGTTCTGCGACGGAGCGCCGACGAGGAGGTCGGAAATGCCATCACCAGTGACGTCGCCGGCCTGCAGCACGGTGCCGAAGCCAGCCGACTGGAGCGGGATGGCCGCGCCCGGTGTCGCCGCAAGGTCGATGGTGCCCGACAGCGCGCCGCCCTTGATGATGTAAACGTGACTGCTTCCCGGTGCCCCGATGATCAATTCACGGAAGCCATCGTCGTCAAGATCAGCGGTCGCGAGCGCGCTCCCGAGCTGATCGCCGGGCTGACCGATGACTCGTAACACGGCGTTCGCTTCGGTCCGCGTGGCGCCACTGCTGAACCCGGCGTTGAACACGTAGACGACGCCGCGTCCGCCGCTCGCGCCGGGCGCTCCGATCGCGAGGTTTCGGGGAGTTGAGCCTTCCTGATTGAGGACGTTGCCAACGGCGGTCGCCGCCCCGAACCGGTTGCCCGCCTCACTGCTCGTGATGATCGTGTCGGCACTCGCAAGCGTCAGGTCGCCGGTCCGGTTCGGACCGCCAAAGATGATGTAGACCGTGCCGGCGAGACCGCTCGAGCCGGGCGCGCCGACGATAAGATCGCGTCGCGTATCGTTGCTGACGACGCCGAGGTCCATAGACAACCCGGCGTTGGCGTTCGCGGCCGTGCCTTTCCATGTCAGGTCCGCCGCTGCAGGATTGGCGAGAAAGATGTCCTGCCCATTCGCCAAAGTGGGTATCCCAAGCAACAGCGCAAGCCCGGCCACCGCGATCCATCGGAACTTCGTTTCCATTTTTGCCCTTCCTCCGTACACCGGCTAACGGCTGGGGCAAACGGTGTACCTGAGGTCTCGCGATGACGACCGCCGTGCTTGGCGATTGGCGGCGCAAAGGCTTCACAGCGGGTTCGCGGGTCTTTTTCTATGTGGCGGCGAGACCGCGGGGAAGGTCGAAAGAAAACTCGCCGCGAACGGCGGCATCGACAATCCACACCGGGGTACCGTCTTTTGGCACGCGCATCGCTCTTGAGTCGCCTGCGTCGGAAAAGAGGCGGGGTTGGTTCCGCACCTATCCGTCCGCACAGGAGCAAATGGGTATGCGGCGACTCAGCGGACGACTGGCGATCGTCCTCGGCCTGATCGTGTTGTCGTCCGGCACGGCGCGCGCGGAGCGCCTGTGCGATCCCGCGTACGAAGACTGCCGGGCCGTTCTCATCAATTACATCCGCGCCGAGCGGGTCGGTATCGACGTCGCCTTCTGGTTCATGGAAGACGGCCGGTACGCCAACGAGCTCGTCAAGAAGGTGCAGGAAGGCGTCCCGGTGCGCGTGCTCGTCGATCGGCGCGCCGACGAGGGGCATCCGCTGAACTCGCAGCTCGTCGCGCAACTCGCCGCGGCGGGCATCCCGATTCGTCAGAAATCCGGCGGGCCGATCCTCCACTGGAAGATGATGCTGTTCGCGGGGCAGCGTGTCGTCGAGTTCAGCGGCGCGAACTACAGCGCGGAAGCGCTCTCCTACGGCAAGCCGTACGCGGACTACATCGATGAAGCGGTGTACTTCTGCGACGACTTTTCCATCGTCCAGAGTTTCATGCGGCGCTTCGATGATCTCTGGGTGGACATGACGCTGTTCTCTCCATGCGCCAATACGCCGGCCGCACTCGTCCGCAACTACGGGCTGTTCGCCATCTCGCCCGAGCTGAACTTTCCTCCAGGCGAGAGCTACCGCACCCGCGCGATCGACGCGTATCAATCGGAGCCGTCCGCGATCGACGTGATCATGTATCGCATCACGGACCCGGCCCACGTCGACGCGATGATCGCCGCGGCGCAACGCGGCGTGAAGG
>JABFWM010000350.1 GCA_013362195.1 Acidobacteriota bacterium | reverse complement strand
GGGGATGCCGAGCCAGTCGGCACCATAGTAGCTGTTCGAGAGAACCGAGATGCTGCTCGTCGGCCGGTACAGGACCTGGAGTCCAACTCCCGGCTGTTCGTTGAACATTCCGTACGACTGCCACCCGTTCACCAGCCACGTCTCGATCTTGAGATCCTCCCTGACGAAGAACTGAGCGCGGATACCGTTGAAGAACCACGGCGTATTCGATGACACGTACGACGGCTGATAGGCCCAGTTGTCGAAGTTGTAGTAGCTGAACAGCCCGACGTAGGACATGAAGATGCCGGCGTCCAGGTTGATGCTGTGCAAACGATCCCAGTGGTATCCGCCGTACGCCTCGGACAGATACCGGTAGGCGTCGTCCATTCGCCACTGGCCCCGTGCAGAACTGGCGTCGTTGCGCGGTGTCATCGTGCTGTACATCCCGAACTGCGTCATGAAGCGGCCGCGCGCATGGCCGGCGTGCAAGTCGCCACCGAGTCCGAGCTGCTGGACCTGTACCTCTCCCGTCCGCCCGCTCTCGCTGGTGCCCACCAGGGTGTGATCGGCGGGATGGTTGAAGTCGGCGATATAGGTGACGTCAGCGCGGAACTCCCCCGTGAAGTACGGTGTTTCGAGCACCGAGCGCGACTGCCGGCTGTTGCCGTTCAGCCAGGTCCAGTCCGAACGGGAGAAGGGCGCCGCCGGCCGCGGCGAAGCGGTCGTATCGCGCCCTTGCGCCCCAAGCGATGTGCCGACCGCCAGGAGCGCAGCGGCGACCAGGGTGGCGTGGCGATTCCTCATTGCGGCACACGGCGATGCATGGTAAAGCTGCCGGCGCCGCCGCCCGAGCTGAAAGCCGAGGCGTGCCATTCCCCGCTCGCGCTATCCCCCGCGAGCCGGCCCGCCATCACGACGGCGAGTCGAGTGGTGCCCGGGCTCAGCACGATATACAGCGAGTCCCCAAGGGTCGTCGGCACGAGCCGCGCGATGGCCGCTGGCACGTCACCCTCCGACCGGGAAGAGAACCCGAACGGGCTGAAGTCCACGTCGTACACACCATCGTGTGTCGCGTCGCCAATTTCCGTCGAGCCGACACGACCGAAGCGATCCTCGGCCAGAACGACCGTGCCGGTGATCGGTCCGACCTTTCCTACGTCAACGCGAGACGACACCGCGTAGTTCAGCTCGAAACGGACCTTCCACGCGCCCACCAAACGGAGGGCTTCCGGTGATGCGAGCAGGCGCTGTCGCGCCGACGCATCGCCGTGTCCGCAGGCGACAGCCAATCCCGTAAGGACGATCCACAGGCGAGAGCGGGCGTCATGCCGCATCGGTCTGTCCCGCCGTCACCACGTCCAGATCCTCATCGTGATCGATGAGGTCGCGAAGCCGATACGAATGGCCGACCAGGTAGGGGATCGCGGTCACGACGACGTTCGCCTTGAACAGGAAGGCGGTCCGGATGTAGAGCGCGGTCTTGTTGTGGAGCAGGTGCTCCCACCAGCGCCGCGGCACGATCTCCGGCACGACGACCGTCACGAGCTCGCCTGGCGTGACCATGCGCAGGTTCTCGACGTACTCCACCAGCGGCTTGAGGATCGAGCGGTAGGGCGATGGCACGACGACCAGCGGCACCCCGATGTCCCACGCATCCCTCTCCGTCACGACGTGCTCCGTGTCGCGCTGGTCGACCTCTATGTAGACAGCCACCACCTCGTCCGAGATGGCTGTCGCGTACACCAGTGCGCCCGCCGTCGCCTTGGTGATTCCGTTGACCGGCACGATCACCGTATGGTGGAGCGGCGTGATGGGGCTCTGCCCGACAAAGCGAATGTCCTCGCTGAAGGCCACGTAATGGCGATGGATTCCCCAGAGCACGGCGATGATGAGCGGGATGATCACAGCGATGATCCAGCCCCCGGACGCGAACTTCGTCACGATCTGGATGACCGAGACCAGCCCCGTCGCGACGGCGCCGACACCGTTCAGCACTGCCTTCCATCGCCAGCCGTCCGAGCGCGCCGCGCGCCAGTGCACCACCATGCCCGCCTGCGAGAGGGTGAAGCAGACGAACACGCCGATCGCGTACAGTGGCACCAGCGAGTTCGTATCGCCGCGAAAGAGCCACACCAGCAGCCAGGCGAGCAGGGCGAGCAGCACAATCCCGTTGGAGAAGGCGAGGCGGTCACCCCGCGCCGCCAGCTGGCGAGGCATGAACCGGTCGTTCGCGAGGATCCCGGCAAGCCTCGGGAAATCGGCGAACGCGGTGTTCGCTGCGAGCACCAGCACGGCGAAGGTCGTGTACTGGAGCGCGAAGTACAGCGGGCCATTGCCCAGGATGTGATGACCGAGAATGGAAAGCACGGTCTCGTGCGCCGTCGGCATCACCCGATAGTGCTGCGCCAGCGACGACACGCCGAGAAAGAAGAGGGCAAGAATGGCAACCATCCAACCGAGCGTAATCGCCGCGTTTCGCTGGGCGGGCGCCTTGAACGCCATGACGCCGTTCGAGATCGCTTCCGTGCCCGTCATCGCGGCGCACCCTTCGGCGAAGCCGCGAAGCAGGAGGTAGAAGAGTGCGAACCCCGTCAGTGCCGAAGAGCCGCCACTCGATCGAGCGGACACCGGGTCCACCTTGAACGCCTCGGCGATCGGTGCGAGATCAAGACCCGTCCAGTACCGGAACGCACCGGCGCCGAGCAGGACGAGCATCATCACGATGAAGGCATACGTAGGCAGGCTGAACGCCGCCCCGGACTCGCGCACTCCACGCAGATTCACGGTCGCGAGCAGTATGATGGACAGGGAGCAGAGCAGCACCGTGTGCGGCACGAGCGCGGGATAGGCCGAGGTGATGGCCGCGACGCCGCCCGAGATCGAGACGGCCACCGTCAGGATGTAATCGGTCAGCAGCGCGGCCGCCGCCACGAGCCCCGGTATCACGCCAAGGTTCTCCTTGGCCACGGTGTACGATCCGCCCCCGCCGGGATACGCGAAGACCGTCTGCCGGTAGGAAAGCCCGACGAGCACCAGCAGCCCGACGATGATCGCGGAGATCGGAAGGACGTAGGAGACCGCGGCGATGCCGATCGCGCCGCCGAGCACGAAGAGGATCTGGTCGGTGGCGTACGCGACGGAGGAGATGGCGTCCGACGAGAGGACCGCCAGCGCCGTCTTCTTGTTCAGGCGCTCATGCTCCAGTCGTTCGCTGGGCAGGGGCCGACCGAACAGGGCGCGCTTGATGTGGCGATAGGTAGCGGGCATGATCAGGAGGTGGGTGCGCTCGTAGCCTACGCGCTCCCCCACAAGGGCCGCACAAGGACGGCCACTTCCCGCATAAAGGTTCTACAAGGATTTCGGCGCGCCCTCGAGCGCAGGCACGGAGGCGGCCGGCAGCGTGACGACGAATCGACTGGCCGTCCCCGCGTTTGGCGCGTATTCAAGCCGGCCGCCCTGCACCTCGGCCAGGCGTCGCGCGATCGACAGGCCGAGGCCTGTGCCGCCTACACCCTGGGCTCGAACCCGCCCGCGAACGAATGGCTCGAACACCCGCTCGCGATCCGCGTCGGCAATGCCGGCGCCGGCGTCCTCGACCGCGAAGTGCAGGCTCCCAGCGTCGCGCCAGGCGCGCACCAGGATCGGCGTTCCCACCGGGGAATACTTGGCGGCGTTCTCGAGGAGGTTGGTCAGAATGCGCATCGTGTGCACGAAATCGAACCGGCCGACGAGCCCGATCCACGGCTCGACCAGTCGGGCTTCGAAGGCGCGATCGGGGAACGCGGCTTCCACTCGCTGCAGCGCGGCGCCGATCACGTCGTCCGCGGTGTTCACCGCGACGTGCACCGGCGTCTCGCCAGCCGACAGCTGCGACAGCTCGAGCAGATCGTTCACGAGCGCTGTGAGGCGGTCCGCCTCCTCCTCGATCACGTACGCGCGACTGGCATCTCCGTCGCGTGCGATCTCGTTCGCGAGTCCCTTGATCGTCGTGAGCGGCGTCCGGAGATCGTGCGACACGGCGGTGAGCAGCGCATCCTTCAACCGGTCGGCGTGGCGCAGCGTCTCGGCTTCGCCTTGCACCGCCGCGAGCCGCACCCGCTCGACGCCGAGCGCCGCGTAGTACGACAGGGCCGCAAGCACTCGTTCCTGGTCCCGGCTCAGCAGGAACGGTCGATCGGACGCCAGGACCAGCGTGCCGACATCGGCACCGCGCACGACGAGCGGGATGTGCCGCGTCCGGGACGGCAACCGCGACGGGGAGGTCGCGTTGGCCGGCGCAGGCATGTCCGTCGAGTCGACCGAGATCTCACAGCGGTCGGTGCCCATGATCTGGCGGATGACATCCGCAATGGCGCGCAACGCGTCCTCCGGGCGGGGTGCGTTCAGCGTCTCGGCGCCGAGAGTCGCCAGGCGGTCGATCTCCGCGGTCCTGGCTCGCGCGATCTCCGCTTCGTGCCGTTGGCGCTCGAGCAGCTCGGCGGCCACCAGCCCGGTGACGAGAAAGACGAGCAGGACGATCCAGTCGAGCGGGGCGGCCACCCGGAGCTGGTCGTAGGGCGGGAGGAAGGCGACGTCGAAGACGACGAACGCCGACGCGGCGAGGGTCATGCCCAGCAGGCGACCGCCGGCGGCGCTGCCGCCCAGGACGACGAGGAGGAAGACCAGGGCGACGTGCGCCTTGTCGAGACGATCGCGCAGGGCGAGAAGGAGTCCGGTCGTCGCCGCCAGAGCACCGAACCACGCCAGCCACGGCAGCCGGCGCCGCGAGAACCCACTCACGGCTCGAAGCGGTAGCCGACCGCGGGCTCGGTATGAATGAGCGTCGGACGCACGGGGTCCGCTTCGATCTTGCGGCGCAGTTGGCCGACGTAGACACGGAGGTATTGCTGGGCGTCGCCTTCCGCCTGTCCCCACACGGCGCGGAAGAGCTGCTGGTGGGTGAGTGTCCGGCCGGGATGCGCCACGAAGGCGCGCAAGAGTGCCCATTCGGTGGGCGTGAGATGCACGTTCACGCCACGGCGCCGCACGACGCGCCTGGCCAGATGGATCTCCAGGTCGCCGACGACGAATCGGTCGGTGCCGCCGCTTGCTGGCGCGGTGCGCCGCAGGAGGGCGCGTACCCGCGCCTGGAGCTCGGATGTGCTGAAGGGCTTGACCAGAAAATCGTCGGCACCCGCATCCAGCAGGGAAACCTTGTCGTGGTCGGTATGGCGGGCCGAGAGCACGAAGATCGGCGCCTGCGTGAAGGCCCGGAGGTCCCGGCACACCTCGAGGCCATCACGGTCAGGTAGCGTGAGGTCGAGGATGATGAGCGACGGCATGGCGGCGGCGGCGATGTCGAGCGCGGCCGCCGCCGATGCCGCTTCGAGCACCGTCATGGCGATGCCATCCAGCGCGTTCCGAAGCACGCGCCGGATCTGGGGCTCGTCGTCGATGACGAGGATCGTTGCCGACGGCGGGCCCGACGCTGGTGGAGCGCTCACCGGCGCCGGCCGTGGGCTGGCACGCCAGGCAGGGGGCGAGCGCGTCGGCGCTGCTCGGCTTTGGTCGGCATGTTCTCTTACGGGGTTAGGACCGGACTGTCGCCGCTCAACGTGCGCTGTTGCAGCGCCGCGCGGAAGACTGGCAGCGCCGGCCGCGCAGGTCCGTCGCTACCCGGCTTCGGCGGGCGAGGATGCTGCACGATGGAAGACCATCGTGTCGCGGAACGAGCTGTCGCGCCTCCTTCTCCATTCGGGACACTCGGTTCGGATCGATCGCGACGCGAGAGGCGATGCGGTCGAGCCAGCGGTGCGTCAGCTCGCTCCTCGAGTCACGGAGCCGCTCCGCGAGCGCACCGGCCAGGGGACACGCTCGGGCAGTTTGACTCACCATTGCTCATTCCTTCGAACGGCAGTGCAGTGCAGTGCAGCGCGGCGAACGCTCCCATGCGTCATCTCAGCCGGGGGAAATCGGCTCCGCGCACTCTGGCGCGCGTCCACAGCGGTCGTCGTCGCACCGGAGAAATGGGACGATGCGAAGTCTGCGGCGCGCGACTGTG
>JABFWM010000435.1 GCA_013362195.1 Acidobacteriota bacterium | reverse complement strand
CAGCCGACCCGATTGCCGAGTAAGTCCGCGCCGCGGCACGCGCCGCCAGCCGCGGCATCGACATCGCGCCCGCCGCCCTGGCGACCGCGGACCGCGACGGCCGCCCGTCGTCTCGCATCGTCCTCATTCGCCACGTGGACGCACGCGGCTTCGTCTTTCACACCAACTACAACAGCCGCAAGGGACGCGAGCTGATCGACAACCCGCGCGCGGCGCTGTGCATCCACTGGCCGGCGCTCGAGGAGCAGATCAGGGTCGAAGGCGCGGCCGAGCGGATCACGGCCGACGAGTCCGATCTCTACTTCCAGGGCCGGCCGCGCGGCAGCCAGATAGGCGCCTGGGCCTCCGACCAGAGCGAAGACCTGCCGTCGCGCGCCGCGCTCGAGGCGCGGACGCGCGAAATCGAAGAACGGTACGCCGCCGGCGTCGTGCCGCGTCCGCCGCACTGGGGCGGCATCCGCGTCGTGCCCGATCGCATCGAGTTCTGGTACGGACGTCCCGACCGGCTGCACGATCGCGTGTTGTACGTGAAGAGCGCCGGCACGTGGACCACCAGCCGTCTGTATCCCTGATCGTTCGACGTCCGCATGGCCGACGTGCCGCGCCGTACTCCAGCGCCGTCGGAGTGTTTCGGTATGATGACGGGATGGCCGAGCGCCGCTACCGCGCCGGGGACAGCCTCGAAGACAGTTGCCGCGTGTGCAAGACCGACCGCATGCACACGGTCGTTGCCGCCGACGCCGACGGCGCCCCCATCCGCGTCTCGTGCGGCTACTGCGGCAGCGAGCACAATTATCGTGGCGGACCGCGCATAGCCGCGGCGAGCGTGGCCGCGGGCGCGGTGGCCTCGAGCGGCGCACCTCCCTCCTCCCGCGCGTCGTCACGCCCGGCGCGCGAGGTGTTTCCTCTGGTCGGCGATCGAGAAAGGATCAGCGACGTGGATCTCGAGATGCTCCTGCGGCGCGTCATTCGCGAAGAGACCGGCCTGACCGCGGCCGTGCCGGCCGACAAATGGCGGAACGGCACGCTCGTCCTGCGCCCCGGCACGCCGGGCCTGCAGGAAAAGACGTGGCCGATCGAGACGTTCTTCCACAAGGTGGTGATGGTGCGGAACCGGCTGCGCACGCTGGAACAGCAGGTCAACTCGCTCGACATGCCGGAAGACGTGAAGGTCAAGCTGCAGGGCTACATCACCGGCTGCTACGGCTCGCTCACCAGCTTCAACGTCCTGTTTGCGGAAGAGGACGATCAGTTCCGCGGCTCCGGCGGCGGGGACGCATGAGGGACTGAAGGCTGCCGGCCTACTGTCTACTGTCTACGTTCAAGCCCGGACGCCGACCGACGCCGATCAGGCTGAGGCCCGGTCCGATTTTCAGCGCTTCCATTCCTTTCGCGATCGGCAGCAGCCATTCGAACGCGCGCATCTGCCGTGGATTCAAATCGCGGCGGCCCAGTTTCCTGTTCATCCACCAGCCGGGCACGCCCAGCCGGTTGAACTCTTCGAGGCTCACGACCTCGAAGCCGGCGTTCTGCATCTTCGTGTGCAGCTCGATACGTGTATACCGCCGCTCGTGGCCGAGCGCCTCGTCGCACGGGCTGTAGAGCGACGGATGTGCGGGGACGAGGATGATCGCGTGCCCGCCCGGCACGAGCAGGTCGAAATACGCCCGCAGCACCTGTTCGTCGGGCGCGATGTGTTCGAGCACGTTGAGGCAGACAATCGTGTCGATCCCTTCCGGCGCGAGACGCTCGTAGCCGGGGAGGTCTGCGAGATCGAACTGCAGCGCCGCGACGTTCTCGAGGTGTCCGAGACGCCAGTTCAGCATCTCCACGTACAGCGGATCGTTGTCCACGCAGATGAGGCGCTCGCGATCGAGGAGCAGCTCGGTGAAATTGCCGATGCCGCACCCCGCTTCGAGCACGCGCTGCCCGACATATGGCCGGAACTGCTCGAGGATCCACCGGTTCAGGCCGCGGGCGCGCCGCATGCTTTGCAGCACGTAATAGCCGTCGTGGGTCGTGAAGCGATCGTCGAGAAAACGGAACTTGATCAAGCTCCAGACCGCCGACACCGCGTCCCTCCAGCCGATCTTCTTGCCTTCCGCGACCGTCCGCCCGTGATAGCTGATCGGCACCTCGTAGAGCCGCACGTTCCACTGCGCGAGCCGGGTCGTGAGCTCCGGCTCGATGCCGAAGCGATCGCTCTTGAGCGGCGTCTGCTTCAACACATCCGCCCGGACCGCCTTGTAGCAGGTTTCCATGTCGGTCAGGTTGATGTCGTTCAGCACGTTGGTCATCCAGGTGAGGACGCGATTGGCGACGCCGTGCCAGTACAGCAGCACCTTGCGCTGCGACGCCGCGGCAAAGCGCGATCCGAACACGGCGTCTGCCTTGCCCTGCAGGATCGGCGCGAGCAGCGCGGGATAGTCCGCCGGGTCGTACTCGAGGTCCGCATCCTGAATGAGGCCGACGTCGCCGCGCATCTCCTGAATGGCGCGCCGGATCGCCGCGCCCTTGCCCATGTTGCGCGGTTGACGGACGATGCGAATGCGGGAGTCGGCGGCCGCAAGCTCCTCGAGGATCTCCACCGAACGATCGCGGCTGCCATCGTCCACGCAGACGAGTTCCATGGGCAGATCGACGGGGCTGGCGAGCACGCGCGCGACGATGGTGCGAAGGGTGCGCGCCTCGTTGTAGACGGGCATCAGCACGCTCAGCAGGCGGGGAGCAGACGTGGGCATCAGGTGGTCGTGAGCGAAGCAGCAGCGCGGCGTTCCTGGCGGCGCCGCACCGTTCGCCGATCACAGCCTGTCGAGCGTATCACGCGCGGCGACGCGCTGATTCGGCTCGGAGCGCCCATCATCGACCGGCGGTTACCCGCTCGCTCCGTTATCGAGAACGCGTGACGGTCCGGTTGCGCCGCTCGCGCGCGGTTCACGAGGCGTGCGCGGTTCACGCGTCGTTCAGGACGCGAGCAGCGCGCTGGCGATGGCGTCCCATTCCGATTCGAGGCTGCCGGAGCAGGCGGGCTTGCGCGCACGCCGATACCAGTACCCGGCGTTGGCGTGATCGCCCTCTTTGCGGTGGAGGTACGCGTGCACCCACGAGCCGGTCTCATCGTCGATGTCCTGCGCGGCGTTGTGCGCCGCGGCCCAGTCACCACGTGCGTCGTGCCACAGGGCAACCAGCGCAGGCGCGACCTTCGGGGTGGATGATGCGGTCAGCGTCTCTTTGAACTGATCCAGCGTCACGGTGTTCTCCTCGTCTCAGGCCGCGCCGCCGCGCGACTTCACGGCGCGCACGACAGCGGCCGCGACCGATTCGATCGCGGGCCCTGACGTGACCAGCAGCGCGGTCGTCAGCGCGGCGAGCAACAGCCACGCCGTCTGCCAGGCCGCGAGCGGCGGCGACGGAAGCACGAAGGGCCGCAGCAGCGGCGAATACTCCGGTACATACCAGCAGAGATGCTCGAGCGCCCACCCGTTCGCGAGGCAGTCATCCAGCCCGCCCAGATCGAACACCACGCCTGACGCCCCAACCCAGACGGTCCATACCGTGATGAGGAGCGTCGCAGCGCCGATGCGTGCCGTGCCGGCGCATCCGAGCGCGACAGCCAGCGCAATCGACGACGGATACGCGGCAAACAGCAGGTAGCGCGGTCCCCACCTCCAGCCTCCATACCAGGACCAGAAGTGGCCGTAGACGATCAGGAGCCCCGCCAGGAATACGAGCGACGCGTCGAGGAACGGCGCGAGCGCGGGGCGCTCTCGGCGCGCGTAAGCGCTCAGCAGCAGCGCCGGCGCGAAGAACAGCAGGCCCTTGCCGAAGGAGAACAGCAGCGACAAGGTCCCGAGCAGGACGGGATAGCTGAAGCCGGGCATTCCGGAGAACGGCAGCATGGTCGTGACGCCGTGATTTCCGGCGTACCCGAAGTTCAGTACCGCGCCGCGGACGATGCGATTCTCAAGGAGGATGATCGCAGCCGTGCACGCGAGTGCGACGAAGCCGTCGACGCGGCGGCGAACCCAGGCGCGGTGGATCGCCGCGAACAGCATCGCGACGGCGGTTGCCGGCGTGTTCGCGACGCCGAGCGCGATGGGAACCCAGCCGATCGATCGCCCCTGCACCCAGACGACGAGCAGGCCGGCGCCCACCGTCATCGTCGAGAACATCTCGCCGTAGAAATCGTTGGTGGCGTTCGGGAGCATCCCCGACGCGGTGAGCAGGAGCGCCGCCGCCGCCCGCTCGGCCGGGGGCACTGCGCGCGCGAGGCCGAACCACGTCGCGATCACGCCGGCGGCGAGCACCAGCACGTTGAAGCGCCCGACCCACCACACGCGCGTGCTGCCGAACAGCCACAATGGCGACGCGAACAGCGGCCCGACGAACGAGTACGGCTCGGGCTTGATCGCGCCTTCGTGCAGCAGCGCGTCGAGTTTGAGGAAGCGGACGCGCGCGTCGCCGGTGACGGCGTGGGGCGTCAGCGTGAAGAGCAGCAGCAGCGCGACGGCCGCCAGCCCGATCGTCAGCGCGGCCCAGCGACGGTCGGTCATCAGCCGGCGCGCGCGCCGTCGGGCATCAACGTGCGCCCGGTGTATTCCTGGACGGTGTCAGCCATCGTGACCTCCCGCGCCCGAGAGCGTAGCGGAAGTCGTCGCTCCTGCCTACGTCGATCCCCGCATCGTGCCGGGTTCCGGCACCGTGCGAGCGCCCGCGAAATCGCAGCGAATGGTGGCGCGTGGGTGCCGGGGGCGGGAATCGAACCCGCACGTCCCTTGTGGGGACTTCGGATTTTAAGTCCGATGCGTCTGCCAGTTCCGCCACCCCGGCGCCGCTTCGATTGTCGCAGATTGCTGGCTGGCCTGCCGGCCGCAGCCTCGCGAACGCGGACGGCCCGTTGCCGGCCGTGCGTTCTCGATCCGCCATGCGGCGGGTCTGAAGACCCGCCCTACATGGATATGTTGTCATCGGGGTCCATCCGTGATGGATCGCCGCGACCTACTTGCCACTCAGGTCGACGTGCTCCGCGAACGTCGGCGGTTTGCGATGCTTCGTCGCCTGCTCGTAGGCATAGGCCAGCGCGATGAGCCGCGGCTCGGACCAGGCGCGGCCGATGAACGCGAGGCCGACCGGCAACCCGCGCACGTCGCCCGCGGGCACGGTGATGCTTGGATAGCCGGCAACCGCCGCCGGCGTCGAGCTCGCGCCGAGGAAATGATCGCCGTTGACGAGATCCGTGGTCCACGCCGGCGCGCCGGTTGGCGCGATCAGCGCGTCGAGCCGGTGCTGGCGCATGACGAGGTCGATGCCCTGCGCGCGGGCGAGCGCGCGGCACTTCGTCAGCGCCGCGCGGTACGCGGGCGTCGTCAGCGGTCCTTTCTTCTGCGCCTGCACGAACAGCTCCTGCCCGAAGAACGGCATCTCGCGGTCGTTCTCGCGCTCGTTGAACGCGATCAGATCCGCGAGGGTGCGCACGCGGGCGGACGGGCGCGACGCGAGGTAGGCGTCGATATCGGACTTGAACTCGTAGAGCAGCACCTCGTTCTCGCACGCGTCCATTTTCGACGCCGTGGGAATGTTCGCGGGATCGACGATCGTCGCACCCTGCGCCTCGAGATCGGCAATCGCGCGCTCGATGAGCGCGTCGGTTGCCGGGCTGTATCCGAAGTACTGCTTGCGGGCGACGCCGATCCGCGCGCCCTTCAGGGCCCCGGCGTCCAGCGACGCGGCGTAATCGCGCACGACGTGCGGCGCGCGGCCCTGCGACGCGGCGTCGGCGGCATCGACGCCGCTCATCGCCGCCAGCAGCAGCGCCGCGTCGGCAACCGTCCGCGCCATCGGACCGGCCGTGTCCTGGCTGTGGGCAATCGGCACGATGCCGGTGCGGCTGACGAGGCCGAGCGTCGGCTTGATGCCGACGAGGCCATTCGCGGACGAGGGGCACACGATCGATCCGTCCGTCTCCGAGCCGACGCCGATCGCCGCGAGATTCGCCGCGCTCGCCGCGCCCGTGCCGGAGCTCG